>DYNO01000011.1:25459-26791 GCA_020721025.1 Thiomargarita sp.
CACACCACCCACACCACTCACACCACCGATGAAAACTTCTTTGCCTTCAGTTGCGAATGAAAAGACATTGGGAACAAATAATTGCGGAACGGCATCTTCATAAACAACAGTGATATCGTGTGCGCCATCCAACCAACTGACCGCAGGGCGAACAGGCGTTTTGACTTCACCCACGACCAAGGGAATCCCGTTGACCAACATGACAATATCGGGGATTTTGGTTTCTCGCGCATGAATTTTGAATTGATTGGTAAGAATGAAAGAATTGTTGTGCAGGTTTTCAAAGTCAATTAAACGCACGGGAACATGTCGTTGATCTTTGCCAAACGGCAGATTGACTTCACCCCGCAGGTATTTTGCAAATTCTTCGTTGGCGCGCACTAAGCCGACATTGCCCACTGAAAGCAAAATTGCCCGGAGTTTACGAATGACTTCATCGGCAAATTCAGGTTGCGCGGCAATTTCTGGATTGATTCGACATAGCGCGTCTATCAATTCCTTTTCAACGAGTACATCGGTAATTTCACGTTGGAGAAGTTTGCTTTGAACGTATTTCCATTTGACATCGCCATAGCCAACGGATTCTTCCTTGACCATGCCGCCGCGCTCGTTGTTTAAGTTCACGCCGGTGAGGTTGTGAATGATGAAATGCTCGACACTGTTGCGTTCGTTGAAGGTCATGGGTCTGAACTATGATTTATGTGATTTGCATGATTCTGGTGATTTGTATTTTTTGTTCGTTAATCTTTTGAAATTTAAACTCGTTTCACCAAAGTTGATCAGCAAACCGATTTCAAGATTGTATGCTTCTAAATAATTTATGGCTTGTGCTAAATGTACATCTTCTAATTTTGTTGTGGCTTTTAATTCAACCGAAATAACACCCTCTATCAAAAAATCTACTCTTCTAGTGCCTATTTGCTGTTCTCTATAAAAAATGGGCATTTCAAATTCTCTCGAAAACTCTATTCTGGCAAGTGCCATTTCTATCGCTAAGGCGCGTTGATAAATAACTTCTTGAAAACCGTTGCCCAGCGTTTTATGAACCGTCATGGCGCACCCGATGATCTTAGAGGTGATCTCAGAATATTTATATTGTGTGTTTATCATTTTACTCTCCAATTGTCTGAACTGTGATTTTTGTGATTGTTTTGATTGCTATGATTTCATGGGCATCATGTGTCTGAACCATGATTGCTTTGATTAACATGATTTTCACAGTAATCATTTAATCACAAAAATCACAACTCAGATAATTGTCTGAACCATGATTCGTCTGATTGCTTTGATTAACATGATTTTCACAGTAATCATTTAATCACAAAAATCACA
>DYNO01000011.1:26891-31884 GCA_020721025.1 Thiomargarita sp.
TGATTGCTTTGATTAACATGATTTTCACAGTAATCATTTAATCACAAAAATCACAACTCAGATAATTGTCTGAACCATGATTCGTCTGATTGCTTTGATTAACATGATTTTCACAGTAATCATTTAATCACAAAAATCATAGTTCAGACCATTATCCTAAAATTTCATTGAGCAACTTTTGCTTCAACTTCTTCAAGGTTTCTTTCTGCTTGCCAAGTAATTGAAGTGACTGGCTTAATTGATTGAACACATCAACCATCTTCTCCTGTGTCTTAATATCAGGAATAAAGAGTTGAAAGCTTGCCAAGTCTTTCCATTTTGTTCTTGGTGAAAGCGACCCTGCCGAAGTAGCAACAGCATGATTTATAAAAGCATCCGATGAAACATAAAAGGGTAAAAGTTCGGGTAAGATTTTTTCTTTGATTGCTCTGAATGCCAAAATATCGCTTGAACAAATACCATCAAAATTAGCAATGGCAACTTTTTTTAGATAGGCTCGGCGTTTACCAAATAACACATCACCTTTAGCGAATCGCTTTGTGAAAGTTGTACCGTTTTCAATATTGCCAAATCCTTGTAAAGAAAAATTCTCTGGCTCGATATTTTCCAGTCCAACAAAACGAGTCAAGCCGTTTTCTAGCGGAGTTCTATCATGTTCTTCAACGCATTCAACAACATCACAAAACAAACACGGCTTGCAAATTTTCTTTGAAAGCAGATTGCCGAATATAGGCGGGTCGCTTACTAAACCGTTGCTCAAAGTCTTTTGCAGTGACTTCAGATTTTTTTCTTGCCCCTCCGCCTGAATAATTGCCTGCTCAATACTTTGAAACAACGCCACAATGCGCTCTTGCTCGTCAAGCGGCGGAAGGAGGATTGACAAATTTCGGATTATTGATCTTGATATTTCTTTGAACGTTGTTCCAACAGAAAGACTTTTTATTTCATCAACACGAGAATAAAGCCAGTAAGCAAGATACCAATTCTTTACTTGTTTTTCATTGCAAATAAAACTTGCAAACCCCTGATTTGTTGTTGCTTCTTTTTTTATAATTGCAATTAATCCAATAGTCGCCCTAGATGTAAGCAAAACAGTACCTCGCGGTAACATCTTGGCACTTGATTTTTGCAAGCCTAGAGTAGTAATTTTTTCTCGTGAAGAAGTAATTTCTTCAATTCTTGCTTTAGGTATTTCTGTTGGAACAAACCATTCTATATCACCACCAAAATATTCTGACACGACTCTACTTGGTGTGCCGCCACTAACAACTTGACAAACATCTCCGATTTTATACTTTTCCCATTTATCTTTCTGCAAATTCATCATGCGTCTATACCAAAGTCTTTTAAACGGTTTAGTAAATTTTCTAATGAAGAGTTGATATTTTCTTGCCCCTTTTTCACTTCGGCTACAAGTTCTTCAACATCATGCTCTGAATCATTTTGCGCCTGCTTCACATACAACTGCACACTCAAATTGCCATTGTTCTCTAAAACCGCCTCCTTACTCATCACCTTCGCAAAACCGTCCACATCTTTAAGCTGCCAATAAGCCGTTGAAATCTTCTTAATGTGTTGAGGTTCAAGCCAAGCATTCGTTCTTTCAATTCGCACTTCGTTTACGGCATTGATAAAAATAATCTTTCCTTTACGCTCTTTCGGTTTCTTCATCCGACAAACTAAAAGACAACTTTCCATACTGCTATTATAAAACAAATTCTTACCCAAACCAATCACCGCATCCACAAAATCGCCTGCAATCATCTTCTTACGAATGTCGCTCTCCGCGTCACGAAATAACACGCCATGCGGCCACAAAATCACACAACGCCCGGTATCGGGTTTCAAACTTGCCATAATATGCTGTTGAAAAGCATAATCTGCACAGCCTTGTGGCGGCGTTCCCCAAATATTTCTACCGTAAGGGTCACTCATCCACTTGGTTTGATTCCAACGCTTCACGCTGTACGGCGGATTTGCCATAATCACATCAAACTTTTTCAGTTGGTCATTTTCAAGGAGTTGCGGGTTATCCAGCGTATCGCCTTGCACAATCAAAAACTCATCGACATTGTGCATAAACATATTGATACGAGCGATGGCAGACGTAATCAAATTCAATTCCTGACCAAACAGCTTTAACGTGCGATATTCCTTGCCTTGCTCTTTCAAATGCAATGCGCTGTTCAGTAAAATTCCACCGCTCCCGCAAGTAGGATCATAAACGCTTTCACCTGATTGCGGGTCGGTAATCATCGTCATCAGTTTGACAACGGTACGATTGGTATAAAACTCTGCGGCAGTATGCCCACTGTCATCGGCAAATTTCTTAATCAAATATTCATAACCTTCACCCATAATGTCATGCGGTACCTCAGCAACGGATAACTTGTATTTTGAAAAATGCTCAATCAAATCCAGCATCTTTTCATCGCTCATGCGGCGTTTATTTGTCCATTGTGCATCGCCAAAAACATCATGTAACATATCAAAATTAGCTTTCTCGATGCCTTTGAATGCTTTTTGTAATGCCTCACCGACATGGGTTGTCTTTTTTCTTACGTCTTCCCAATGACAATCTTTAGGAATTTGAAAGCGATGATTTTCTTGAAATTCGGCGTAAGTCAAATCTCCATCACTTTCTGCTAAAGCCTGCTGATATTCTTCGTCCCATAAATCGCTGATGCGTTTGAAAAACAATAAGGGAAAAATGTATTGCTTAAAATCTGCCGCGTCAATTAATCCGCGCAAAATATTGGCAGCTCCCCAGAGATAGGCTTCGAGTTCTTTCGTGTTCATCAGGTAAATAGTTTCCTAAGGGCGTTTGTTACAGGGAGACTCCCCACAAGATTTATTTTACAATTATACAACATATCCATATTTTCTAGCGAATAGTCACTTGATAAGCACCTGCAACAGCGGCGATGACCACAAGGTGCTACAAAATTGAACTCACAAGACAATTACATGCTGCTTATGCTACACTTAACGTTTATAATATCTTTAGCCCCGCACGCGGCTCGATTTCAATACAAGTTCAACTCATTCTATGGAAACGCACCCCCAATCCCAATCAAGCCCTCAGTGATAATGACTTAATATTTTGAAAATACTTGATAATGCTGTTAAAGCACAACCATTTATAGAAGAATCCGTCAACATTTTTTAGGAGCCAATATGTCTGAAATTATTGAAGTCTATGCCCGCGAAATTCTTGATTCTCGTGGCAATCCGACCGTTGAAGCTGAAATTACCACCGCGATGGGTGCCAAAGGTCGTGCTGCGGTGCCCTCTGGAGCTTCCACTGGTTCTCGTGAGGCTTTAGAATTGCGAGATGGTGATAAAAGCCGTTATTTGGGCAAGGGTGTACGCACTGCGGTTGATAATGTCAATGGCGAATTAGGTGAAGTGTTATTAGGTATGGAAGTCGCCGCGCAAGTCGAAATTGATAAGACCATGATTAATTTGGATGGCACGCCCAATAAAGAACGTTTTGGTGCGAATGCCATTTTAGCGATTTCGTTGGCAGCGGCAAAGGCGGCGGCGGCGGAGTTTGAAATGCCCTTGTATCGTTACATCGGCGGTGCGGGACAGATGCAAATGCCAGTCCCCTTGATGAATATTATCAACGGTGGCGCACATGCCGATAATAACGTTGATTTACAAGAATTTATGATTATTCCCGCCGGCGCACCGACATTGACTGAAGCCGTGCGTTATGGTGCCGAAGTGTTCCACGCGCTGAAAAGTGTGTTGAAATCCAAAGGGTTGAATACCGCGGTTGGTGACGAAGGAGGATTTGCACCAAATTTAGCATCGAATGAAGAAGCAATTGAAGTGATTCTGCAAGCGATTGATAAAGCAGGATTTAAAGCCGGTCAAGACATTTATCTCGGTTTAGATGTTGCCGCGTCAGAATTTTACAAAGACGGTAAATACGATATCGCTTCTGAAAACAAGAAGTTGAATTCACAAGAATTTACCGATTATCTCGCGGCATGGGTTGATAAATATCCGATTATTTCCATCGAAGACGGTATGGCGGAAGGTGATTGGGACGGTTGGGCGATTTTGACCAATAAACTGGCGAGTAAGGTGCAACTGGTTGGTGATGATTTATTTGTCACCAATACGGAAATTCTGCGTGAAGGGATCATGAAGCGAATTGCCAACTCGATTTTAATCAAGTTAAATCAAATTGGTACGTTGACTGAAACGCTGGCAGCGATAGAAATGGCGAAGCGGGCAAGTTATACCTCGATTATTTCGCATCGCTCTGGGGAAACGGAGGACAGCACGATTGCCGATTTGGCGGTGGCGACTTCTGCGGGACAAATTAAGACGGGTTCTCTGTCACGTTCAGACCGGGTTGCGAAGTATAACCAATTGATTCGTATTGAAGAAGAATTGGGTGAAAGCGTGATTTATCCGGGCAAGGCTGCGTTTTATAACCTGAGATAATTATTGATTTAGACCTGACAGGTTTTGAATTTTAGGAACTTGTCAGGTTTTGCAATGTGGGAAAAATATGATAAATACTGTGATGGAACAAAAAATTTTGACACAATGGCGAGAACTCGATCCACTCAGTCAGCAGGAAATATTGGACTTTATTGAATTTTTACGTTTTCGTCGGTTATCTGAGCCAAAGAGAGTAAATACTAAACCGTTTCCTGTTACTCGCGTTGAAGATGGGATTGGTTGTGTTGATTATCAAGGTGAGCCCAAATCTATAGAAGAAATGCAGCAGGGAATTATCGACGAGGCAAGGAAGCAGTGGCAACAGGAAGTTCGGAAATGATTGCTGTAGATACTAATATTTTAGTGCGTTATCTTACTAATGATGATCCACAGCAAGCGCGTATTTCAGCCAATTTATTGAATAGTAAAGAACAAATTTGGTTGCCGAAAACTGTTTTGCTTGAAACTGAGTGGGTGCTACGGGCAGTGTACGGCTTAAAAACGGATAAAATTCTACAGGGCTTATTACATA
>DYNO01000139.1 GCA_020721025.1 Thiomargarita sp.
TATACAAGCCAGAAATGTGCTCCAATATTTCACCTAGCGTATCATAACCATAGGTTTTAATATCCTCTCGATCCACCACCACCACATTGGCAGGAATTTCACTGACCTTTTGAGAAACTTTGCCGGCAGTAGTAATCCGCTCATTCAGCAAATCTTCGAGCGATAAATCTAACAACCGTTGTAGGTTCTCGCTCGCGGTCAGTGTGTTGGTGATTTCCACGGCATTGCTGTGCGTTGCCCACAGCATACAGAAACTAAAAATGAGATAATTCAATCTGTTCATGGTCTGCGTCATTCTTTGAGAGTTAGGGTTCTGCGAGATTATTTTTTAGATTCACCGAACTTCACATGCTACATTTTATGGAAGTAATTCAATTTAACAATCACATCAACCAATTCAACTACTGGAAATGGGCAACAATAACTTTAAGATAAGGAATGATTCAAGTTTTCAACAGAGACGCGCAGCAAACATTATATAATATTTTCTGCAACCAGTTGTATTTTTTATAGTAACCGAGAGTTATTGTTTACATACAAAAATATGGCAACTTTGATTCCACCAAAATTTTATCAACTGCGTGTAAAATAGAACGGCAAGTTAAACCTGCTTGTGATTTTCAGATAAAAAACGTATTATCAACCCATTTGAGCCTTTCAGGAGATTACTTATGTATCAAGGTAGTATGGTTGCCATCGTCACCCCCATGACCGCGAATGGCAGTATTGACGAAGCAAATTTTCGGCGATTGATTGATTTTCATATAGAAAATTTAACAGATGCGATTATTGCTGTGGGAACGACCGGCGAATCTGCCACGTTGGATATGGAAGAACATTGCAAAGTCATCCGCTTTGTCGTGGAGTATGCCGCGAAACGAATTCCCGTCATTGCTGGTACCGGTTCCAATTCGACAACCGAAGCGATTGAATTAACACAATATGCAAAAAAAGCTGGTGCGGACGCATGTTTATTAGTCACGCCCTATTATAATAAACCAACTCAAGAAGGCTTATATTTACATTATAAAAAAATAGCGGAAACGGTTGATATTCCACAGATTTTATACAATGTGCCGGGGCGGACGGCGTGCGATATGTTGCCCAGTACGGTGCAGCGGTTGGCGCAAATTGATAATATTATTGGAATTAAAGAAGCCAAGGCGGACATGGAGCGAATTGATCAGTTGGTGGCGTTTGCCAATGAAAAATTTGCGGTGTACAGCGGCGATGACATGACGGCACTGGAAACGATTTTGCGCGGCGGCAAGGGGACGATTTCCGTGACCGCGAATGTTGCCCCCAAAGCAATGCACGAAATGTGTGTGTTAGCGTTGCGTGGTGACCGAGCTGGGGCAGAAGCAATTAACAAGCGGTTGATCGGATTACATAAAGATTTGTTTGTTGAAGCCAATCCAATACCAGTCAAGTGGGCAGTGCATACGTTGGGCTTGATTGACGTGGGAATTCGCCTGCCATTAACGCCGTTATCTCCCGAATATCATGATGTGGTGCGACGGGCAATGTTGCAAGCGCAAGTGATTTAAAGATTAAATTGTCTGAACTTTCATTTTCTTGATGGTTGAAATTGACACAAGTAATCATGAGAATGAGAGTTTAGATTCAGATATGGGGGAAACTCTGATGCAGATTGTTTTAGATATTCCAGAATCTTTAGTCAATAAATTGAACGAATTACCGAATCCGCAGCAGTTTTTACAAAAATTACTCACAACATCATTAGAATCTGGATTAGAGCAAGATGAATGGTGGTTATTGTTAGAAAACATTGAAAATATTGCAGCGGATACTGGCATTGCAGAACTGTCTGAACAGCATGATCGTTATCTGGTTTTAAGCAATCCAACTTAACAAAATGAAGATGCGATAGATTTTTATTAAATAAAACAGATGGTTCCTCGTTCCCATGCGCAGCGTCAAAGCCATTGACTTAAGGAAAAATAGGAAAAAACTAATGTTATTCAAGAACTCAAATTTAAACAACGAAACGTTACCAAACAATGTCATAATGAGAAATAATTTCAAATAAAACAAAGACATTCTCGTTCCCATGCGCCGCGTGGGAATGCAGTCCAGACGCGCCAGCGTCACCAGTTCAAATTTTATTAGCTCAACAATTTGTATTAGGATGTTCCTATCAATGTGGTGAACAGTTCTCCATGAACATGTTAAAAATGAATAAGTTGAAAATAATGACTCGTGACGCTGGCGCGTCTGGACTGCATTCCCACGCGGCGCATGGGAACGAGAATCTCTTTGTTTTGTTTGAAATAATTTCTCACCACGACATGATGATTGAAATCTCGTTGTTTGAATTTGAGTTCTTGAATAACATCCATTTTTACCTATTTTTCCTTAAGTCAAAGGCTTTGATGCCGGCGCATGGGAACGAGAAAATAACAAAAAAACAGTAGCGTAATCAATGCTCAGTAACCATTCAAATAACCCATTAGACAACCATGTTTAAATCAATCCAAACCGCCGACCTTTACGTGCAACTCGTGTTTGACGGACTCAACTTGTTCATCCCGCAACAAGACGTGCTTTCAGTGGAAATCATGGCTGATTTGGAATACACTCAAACCACAATGGGCGCGATTGGTTGGTTTGGGCAACATGGACATGGGCAAAATTCCCCCGTGTTTTGTTTATCTGAAGATTTATTACTGCTGACCGAATTGCCGCGCAACCGAGAATTTTTTATCTTACTCAAGCCGCGTCATGAGGGCGAATTACCTGTGGGAATCACATGTGATCAGGTCGAAGATTTAAACGTGCGTTACGAACATTTATATATCCAAGATTTACCTACTATCATGCACACCAAAGAAAATCCAGTAAGTAAGCTACTTATTTATAAAGAACAAGTGGCATGTATTTGTACTGGCATAGACTTGGTACAACATATCGTCAGATTAACCGAAGAATTTACTCACGCTTCAGAATCAATGTCATAGCTATGGTGGAACAAGAACAGGAACAACTCAAACTCAATCGCGCTTGGCTACTGGATTTTGGCAGAGGGTTACAAGCGGCTGTTGGCATTCATGAAATGTCCCATGTTTTATTGGAGGCGCAGCTGTATGAAATTCCTCGAGCACCACATTATTGCACCGAAGTGCTGGTTTTTGAAGGCATGATCCTGCCCGTCATGGACGTGATTAGCCTGATTGAACAACAACATATCGTGCGTGAAGGTTATGACGTGATTGGCATTGCCGTGTATCAAGAAGCCACTACCGGAAACTTGAATTACGCCGCGATGCACCTTGCCACCATGCCCACACCGCTGTTTGTCGATAACCGGGATGCCTGCGAATTACCAAAATACTTAGATTATTGGCGACCTTACACATTATCTTGTTTCATGAATGAAGGTAGAGCCATACCAATTATTGATTTTACTCAACTTTTTACGCCAGAGGATGTATAATAACAATGGAAATATTAGTCACGTTGGGCGAAGGTTCACGAGTCGATGCACATTTCAAAGGTTTCACCGTTCACACTGATCAAGCAAAAGCAAATGGCGGCGATGAAACGGCACCCGATCCTTTTTCTTACTTTCTCAGTAGTCTAGCCACCTGTGCGGGAATTTTTATCCTCAGATTCTGTCAAGCGCGCCACATTGCCACTGACGGCATTCAACTACAGATGACCAATGATTGGAATAATGAAAAGAAATTGGTGGAAAATATTCGCATTCAAATCGACGTACCACCCAGTTTCCCAACAAAATATCTCGACGCGTTGATTCGTGCCACCCAAGAATGCAGTGTCAAAAAAGCCTTGGCAAATCCGCCAGTGATTGAAGTAACGACGCAAGTGACATCATAAATATTGGAGTCAAACCTGTTAGATTTCAGAAACCTGACAGGTTTAAAATTAACAATGGGGTTTCAACGTGAACCGAACTCGCCGCACCTCTCGCAGATTTTCCCCACCCAACCCACTCCAAAAATTGCTTGGGCATCGGGTGAAAGAACTGCTGCTGATATTTTTCTGTTTCATCGGCGTGTATTTACTCGTCTCCTTAGCGACATACGATCCCCTCGATCCGGGATGGTCACACAGCGGACAATCGGAAGAAGTGCGTAACAAGGGCGGCATCGCGGGTGCATTATTTGCCGATATTTTTTTCTATCTCTTTGGTTATCTTGCTTATTTATTTCCGTTAGGCGGTTGCTATATCGGTTGGTTGGTTTATCAAGGCGAACACCGTAAATTACTCAATGAACCACACAAGATGATGGTGCAAGGCATTGGTTTTGTTCTCACCTTGATCGCCGGGTGTGGGCTTGCCATTGTCCATTTTGCTGACGAAAGTATTTTATTACCCAGTCATGCCGGTGGTTTATTAGGCGTGGTGGTCGGCAAAAATTTACAGTATGTTTTCAGTCAGTTAGGTGCAACGTTGTTATTGTTGGCATTATTTTTCACCGGCGTGACTTTTTTAACCGGATTGTCATGGCTCAAAGTCATGGATATATTGGGCTATTACACGTTAGAATGGACACCAAAAATCAGAGATTTTGTGCGCTATCGTATTTTTCCCTTGCTAATCTTTGGGTCACGACAAAGTTGGAAAGCGACCACCAAGGCAGCCAATTTTACCGCCCATCGCAGCAAATCCATCTGGTCATCATGGCAACAATGGCGCGAACAACGACGCAATCGGCAACAACACGCCTATGAAGATGATTATGAGGAATTTTACGATGATGAACCGCTCCCTGATAATCCTGTAAAAAAATCTACAGAAATTGTCAAGCCATCAACCATTGAGCCGGTAATGCGAGTGTCGCCCGTTTCTTCTTCAGAGCCATCAGAACCCGCAGTCACGCCTGTAGAAGTAATTGAAAATAATGAAGAATTGGCAAATCTTTTACCTGCACTCAGTTTGCTCGATCCCGCGCCTAAAAAAGGTGCCGCCCCCAAAGTAAAACAATTGATTCAATGGCTTGTCGCAGCATGTCAAAGTTTAGAACTTGTAATTAAAGTCAAAGAGGTACATTCTGGTCCCGTTTTAACTGGATTTGAAATTGAAACTCAAACTGCCCTGCCGAGTTCCATCGAAGAATTGAGTAGAAATTTAGCAACCGCGCTGCAAGTCGAACGGGTCAGAATCACAGAAACTGCTCAGGATAATTTTTCCATCGAAGTGGCAAACGCCCCACCGGAACAAATTACCCTCAGAGATTTATTGAATAGCACGGAGTATCAAGCCCATTCATCCGCGGTGACACTGGCATTAGGCAAGGATATTGGCGGTTATCCGTTGTTGGTCGATTTGACGCGCGCGCCGCATATTTTGATGGCAGGGAGTGATGCGACCGAGAAAAATGCCTTGCTACACAACATGTTACTGAGTTTAGTTTATCAATTATCGCCAACTGGCTTGCGTCTCATTTTGGTTGATAATCAATCTCAAGAATTTGCCCAATATGCTGATCTGCCTCATTTGCTTTATCCCTTAATTTCTGAAGTTGCCCAAGTGCCAAATACTTTGAAATGGTGCGTGCAAGAGATGGAGCGGCGTTATCGGTTGATGGCGAGTCATGGGGTGCGTAATATTGAGGGTTATAATCAAGCGTTGGAAAGTGGGGAATCGAGCTTTGTCGTGGCAAAACCGTTGCCATATCTGGTGATTGTGATGAGCGAAATTGCAGAATTGACGTTGAGTAGTATCGGAATTGAAGCAGAAGAGCCAATTAATTTATTGACACAAAAAGCTCGTGCTGCGGGAATTCATCTGATTTTAGCAACACAATTTCCGACAGTGAATGTGATTACCGGCTTGATTAAATCTAATATTCCAACTCGTATCGCCTTGAAAGTATCGAATAAAAGTGAATCACGGGCAATTTTGGCACAATTGGGGGCAGAAATTTTATTAGGACAGGGCGACTTGTTTTATCTGACCACCGGCACCGGAATTCCTGTTCGAGCACATGGTTGTTTGGCAAGTCCGCGTGAAGTCCGTGCGGTCGTGGATAATTTAAAATCCCGCGCCAAACCGCAGTATCATGTTGAAATTGAACAATAAATAAGCCGTTGCAGTGACAAGTTTCTATTTTCTTTTGATCCGTCGTTTTAATTCAGGTTTTTTTCATGTCAAATTCAATACCCGCTCCCCCTCCGGAACGATTACAAAAAGTCTTGGCGCGCGCAGGGCTTGGTTCCCGTCGCACGATAGAAGCGTGGATCGCCGCAGGACGAATTTACATCAACGATCACGTAGCAACGTTGGGAGAATGTGTCAGCAGCACCGATGAAATTCGTTTGGACGGCAGAAAATTGGCATTACGCGCCTTGAGCGAGCCTGAGCGTAAAATCTTGTGCTATCACAAACAGATAGGTGAAGTCAGCACCCGTTCCGATCCCGAAGGTCGCCCCACCGTCTTCGACAATTTGCCCGTATTAAAACATGGACGTTGGATTGCGATAGGGCGTTTAGACGCAAATACCGCCGGATTATTGTTATTTACCACCGATGGCGAATTGGCATACCGCTTGATGCACCCACAATATGAGATGGAACGAGAATATGCGGTGCGAGTTTTAGGGGAAGTCAGCGAGACCGCGTTGAAAAATGTATTGACCGGCGTGGAATTAGAAGACGGCGTGGCGCGATTTAAACAAGTGGTCGAAGCGGGAGGCGCGGGTGCAAATCATTGGTATCACGTTGTAATTACGGAAGGACGTAAGCGAGAAGTGCGTCGATTGTGGGAATCGCAAAATGTGGTTGTCAGTCGATTGATGCGTATTCGATTTGGTCCGGTGTTGATGCCGCGGGGGCTTCGGGCGGGGCAACATCTGGAATTAGACGATGCCACGACACAACTATTGTTGCAACAGGTGGGATTGGTTGAACCGCCTCCGCTGAAAAAAATGCTATCGAAATCAAAAAGAAGTGCACCGAAAACTGACCTTCCTAAAGTTGCAGCGACTCCAGTGAAAACGCCACGCGTCGAAATTCGCAAGGTTAGAATGCCCAGAGTGAAAACGGAAATCATGAAAAAACCTGAAATCACGCGTGTTCGTAAGCGTCCGAAACAGTAATGATTTTAATATGATAATCACAACGAGGAAAATCGATGCTGAAAATCTTCAGTTGCTGGTGTCATGAAAAATGTCGAAACACCGCATACTTACAATTTGCGTCCTTCGCAAGCCAAACAACTTTATGATTCCACACTCATTATTTGGGTTGGAGCGGGAGTAGAAACGTTCTTAATCAAGCCGTTCAACGGTCAAGCATAGCAGCCTCGATCCCATTGGCACAACGTTAATTGCAGGAACGGAGGCATATTTCGAGTTAATGCAAAATTTAGTGAAAAATTTCAACTTATGTCTAAATTCTCAGTAATCATTCAATGGGTTAGTATTATGATTTTGCTCATTGCTGTGTTTATCTCTGCGCTGGCAGTGGTAATTACTCGTTATCACAGTCGGGTATTGTTTATTGAATTACAGCGATTGCAGCAACAACGGGATAAATTGAATGAAAATTGGGGACAATTACAGTTAGAATTGAGTACCTTAGCCCAACCACAGCGCATAGAAACCGCAGCACGAGAAAAATTATTGCTGCGCGCGCCCAATCGGGAGGAAATCGTGATTTTGCGTGGTAAATCAGACGATAAGCGACCCAATTGATCATCCCCCGCCTGCGAAACAATCCGTCCGCCAAACGATGCTAATCAGTTGATTTTAAATAAAATTTATATAAATATTTTTAGATAAAAACAATCGGTTAGCAAAAACTCTCATCTCAACAATGATATAAAAATTATGTCCGGAAATACTTTTGGAAAACTGTTCACAGTGACAACTTTTGGCGAAAGTCATGGAGTTGCCCTTGGTTGCACGGTGGATGGCTGCCCCCCCAATTTACCCCTGTCTGAACAAGATATTCAAACCGATTTAGACCGTCGCAAGCCTGGCACATCTCGTCATACCACGCAACGACGCGAAGAGGATAAAGTGAAAATTCTTTCAGGCATATTTGAAGGAAAAACCACAGGTTGCCCCATCGGTTTGTTGATAGAAAACACCGATCAGCGTTCCAAAGACTATGACAAGATAAAAGATCAATTTCGTCCCGGACATGCCGATTATACTTATCAACAAAAATATGGAGTTCGCGATTATCGGGGCGGTGGGCGTTCTTCGGCGCGAGAAACGGCAATGCGAGTTGCGGCGGGGGCAATTGCGAAAAAATATCTCAAAGATCGCCATCAGATTGAAATTCGCGGTTACTTGGCACAATTGGGCACATTGGCTCCCAACATGGATAATTTCGATTGGGCAGAAGTTGAACGCAATCCGTTTTTTTGTCCCGATGCTCAAAAAGTTGAAGAATTAGAAGCGTTTATGGATAGTTTACGCAAAGAAGGCAATTCCATTGGGGCGCGCATTACCGTGATTGCAACTCATGTACCTGTGGGATTGGGCGAACCTATTTTTGACCGATTAGATGCGGATATTGCCCATGCGTTGATGAGTATTAATGCAGTGAAAGGGGTGGAAATTGGGGATGGTTTTGCGTGCATTACCCAGAAAGGCACTCAGCATCGTGATGAAATGACTCCGCAAGGTTTTCTCAGTAATCACGCGGGGGGGATTTTGGGGGGAATTTCGACTGGGCAAACCATTGTCGCAAGTTTGGCATTGAAACCCACATCGAGTATTCGTCTGCCGGGGCAAAGTGTTGATATTCATGGTAATTCGACTGAAGTGAGCACCACTGGTCGCCATGATCCCTGCGTTGGAATTCGTGCCACGCCCATCGCCGAAGCGATGTTAGCGATTGTTTTGATGGATCATTTATTACGTCATCGCGCCCAAAATGCTGAAGTACATTCCAACACGCCAATTAT
>DYNO01000140.1 GCA_020721025.1 Thiomargarita sp.
CACGGCACATTGAAAGACAAAGCCGGCAATGTACTCGCAGGTGTCACGGTGCAAATTGGCGACAAAACAGCGGTCACGGACGGCGCGGGGAATTGGGAAATTGGCGGTCTGGTCGAAGGCAAATACGACGTTGTAGCAATGAAAGACAACTTTGCGTGCTTGACTTCCGATGTCGAACTCGGCAATCAACAATTTTTACAAGCAGTTACATGCGAACCCATCACCAGCTTAAAAGCCAAACTCAGCAACAAACAATGGGGCGCGATTCCACAAGGCAACAATGCGATTTATACCGTCACGGTCTTTAACGGCGGCAAAGTCACTGCAACCGGTGTGGCACTCAACGGGTATTTCCCCACAGGTGCAACGCTCGTCAACTTACAAGGCGACACGGCAACATGTGATTTAGCGGCGGCAAGTTGTGCCTTGGCTGATCTCGCACCGGGGACTTCCACAACCCTGACACTCGAAATTGGCAACCTCCCTGCTTCGGGCAATTTCTTCATGAATTCAATCACATTGACTTCAATCGAATATCCCGCAGATGTCGCAAAGAGTTGGCGCAAGGTCAAGCCCTATTTGTCTTTATTGGGCAAGAGTGTGCCAAATCCCGTCATCATGGGTGGCAAAGTACATTATCAACTTGCGGCGGAACTGTTGAACAACGCTCCAGAAACCACAGCAACTGAGGTCAAGGCTGAAATTCTGCTACTGCCAACGGTCAAATTCGTGCAAGCCACTGCATCACAAGGCTCATGCGAACCAGTTGATCAAAAAGTGGCATGTGATTTGGGGAATTTAAGCGTTACCAAGAGTGATGATGTCAGCCGGGTCAACATTGACATTGAAGTGGAATTGGGGCAAGACTTGGTGCAACTCAATGCAGAAACCAAAATTTCTGCGGCGAATTATGTCGAACACCGGGATATAATTTCCACTGCGACCGTGTTGGGCGATGGCAAGGTGGACGGTATCATCCTGTTAGACATCACTAAATCAATGGATGAAGAACTGGAAGCAGTGAAAGAAGCCATCCGTGAAAAACTCAAGCAACAATATGAAGGTGGGGCAAAACCGGTGATCGCCTTGGTGGTATTTCGTGATGATGTGGAAATCAAGGCGATTTCCTCTGATCTCCAAATACTGCTTGATGCGTTAAATGGTTTGCTAGCCAAAGACGGGGGGCTTTGTCCGGAGGCTTCAGCGCAAGCTCTTGATTTGGCACTTGATCATCTGAAACCAAACGGAGTGATCATTTTTGTGACTGACGCTCCGCCGTATGCCGGTACGGATATTGAAAAATTGAAGGCGAAAATCGTTGAAAAACAAGCGAATTTCATCTCAATCTTGACAAAATCGGACTGCGCTGCGAATGAATTGTCTCAATAAGTTGTAAAAATTGTATCCTTATCTGGAGGAACTTGAATCTTGATGATTTAAGTTCCTTTTTTTATGGTAACAAGTCGGATGATTATGATTGGGTTGCCTGCTCCTGTTCCTCATTTTCCATAATTTCAACGATATGCTGACGATTGAGCAAATGGACTTTTCCGTCATAATCCACCAATGCCAAAAAATGCTTGTCATATTTATTCAACATATCAGATAGGCGTTCGCTGCGTTCAATGGTCAACACCCCCTTCAACAGAGAACCATTGCTCATTGAAATAATCACATGAATCGTTTTTCGGACAAGAGAAGTCATCGCCATGATTTTACGCGCTCGTTAGTAAATGAATTTTTTCTACAGGGGACGCGGAATCGGCACAAAGAAATCTAATCAATTCAATGATTAACAGCTTTATCACCGCGTCATCCTACCAAGATGTTATTTTATCTTAAAATGACGCATGAGAAGTTAAATATCAAATATGAATCAAGTCAATAACGTTCAGGCGGGCTTCTGCCACACCAATCGCAACGCATTTGTCACCACCAATAGAGAACTCAACGACATGCCCAAGGCGGCTTGCCACGGGGACACATAGCCCAAGGCTGCCAACGGTAACGCGGTAAAATTATAAATTATCGCCCAAGACACGTTCTGACGAATAATTTGCAATGTTTTGTTCGCGGTTGTGAAGCCAATCATGAGGTTAGTCAACTGCTCGGTTAATAAAATCATGTCAGCACTGGCGCGGGCGACTTGGGTGCCACTGCCCATCGCGATTGACACTTGGGCTTGCGCTAACACGGGGGCATCATTCACGCCATCGCCGATCATTGCCACAATTGCGCCCTGATGCTGTAACTGCTGCACATAACGCAATTTAGCCTCTGGGGTATAGGCGGAATAGGCTTCAAAAATTCCCACCGTTTCAGCCACTTGTTGCACTGCGGAATGATGATCGCCACTGAGCAAAATTACTTTTTTCCCCTGTTGCTGTAACTGACGCACCAATTCCCGCGCCGATTCTCGAATTTTATCAGACAAGGTAAAAACGGCATAAATGGTTTCTGTGTCTGCGAGTACCACAAGGGTATGATCTTGTTGCTGAAGTTGCGTTAAAAGTTGCAGATTCAACGACAGTTTGGTTTTTTCAGCGATAAACGCCAAAGTGCCCATAAAATAAGTTCGTCCAGCAATATTGCCTTGCAATCCCGCACCGGGAGTATTAACGACCTGATTGGCTGAATAATTTGGCAAATGAGACGTGGCGGCATTCAATAACGCGTGAGCAATCGGATGTTCTGAATGTTTTTCCAAGGCGACCGCGTAACTCAAGCATTCATCTTCAGTCCATTGCACTAAGGGATGAATTTTGACCAGTTGCAGCCGTCCTTCGGTCAAAGTGCCAGTTTTATCAAAAATAACATGGGTCGTTTTCGCCAACGTTTCTAAAGCGTGTCCGCGAGTTGTGAGCAAACCAAAACGAGTCAAGGTGCTGGTTGCCGCGGTGATTGCCGTAGGAGTGGCGAGTGAAAGCGCGCAGGGACAGGTGACCACTAAAATAGACAAGGTAATTTGAAACCAAACATCGGTGCTGGAATCGACCTGCCACCAATACCAACCGACTACAATGGCAAACAATAATATCGTCACAATGAACCACGATGCGACCCGATCCGCCAACTGAGTGATCGCCGGTTTTTCTGTTTGTGCCCGTTCTAACAACCGCAAGATTTGCGACAATACCGTATCCGCGCCGACCTTGGTGACTTTCATTTGTAGCGGACTGTCGATATTAATTGTACCTGCGACAACGACTTGCGAGGGATGTTTGCTGATCGGATAACTTTCGCCGGTCAACAGAGATTCGTCAACACTGGAATGTCCGTCAATAATCACACCGTCTGCGGGAATATTGTCGCCGGGACGAATCAGCACAACATCGTTGATGACTAAATCACTGACTAAAACCAATTCTTCCTTGCGTCCGTCGGGGGTGTCGTACAATCGAGTTGCCATGCTGGGCACCAGATGTACCAAACTTTCAGCGGCTTGGTTACTGCGTTGGCGCGCAATCAGTTCAAAATAACGCCCTGCCAACAGTAAAAATACAAACATGGAAATCGAATCATAATAGACATGACCATTCGGACTTAAAGTGAATGTCGTCCACAAGCTGCCAATGAATGCCAGAGAAATCGCCAAAGCCACCGGTACATCCATTCCGGCTTGTCGATGTTGAATGTCGCGCCACGCATGGTTAAAAAAGGGTTGTGCTGAATACAGTAAAATGGGCACGGTAAACACCAAATTTACCCAATAAAACATCGCTTTAAATTCCGCCTCGATGCCATACCAATCGCCCGCGTACAGTGCAACTGAAATCATCATCACTTGCATTCCCAACGCACCCGCCACACCTAACCGTCGTAGTTGTTGCTTACGTTCTTGATCTAAAACCGCTTGTTGTCTCGCCGGATCATAAGGATGCGCCAAATAACCAATGGCACTGATGGCTTGTAGGATTTCGCTGAGTTGAATTTTCTCATTATCCCAACGGACACGGGCGCGATGGGTGGAATAATTGACTTGGACATCAATGATTCCCGTCAAAGTGCGTAAATGACGTTCGTTCAGCCACACACACGCCGCGCAAGTGATTCCTTCCAAAATCAATGCGACTTCACGAATATTTGCCGATTCATACCGCACAAAACGTTTTTGAATTGCTGGATTGTCGTAAATAACTGTTTTTTGCAAAATCTCTGGAATAACAGATTGGGGGGTGGGTGAATTTTCGGTGCGATAAGTATAGTAATCTTCTAAGCCTGCGGCAACAATCGCTTGCGCTACGGCTTGACATCCCGCACAACACATTTGCCGAGATTCCCCTTGAATCATGACATGAAAATGCGTTGATTCCGGAACTTCTAAACCACAATGATAACAATAGGTTTGAGACATGGGATTGGCTGAGGTCAGTGATCTGGTTTGGTTTAAGAGAGTTTTTACGTGATGTTCAACGGCTGAAATCCCCCCTTTACCAAAGGGAGGCAGGGAGGGATTTCAGGTGAACTTTAATTCTCAAGTTGGGTATTATTCAAAAGCGATATTATGACCGAATCTGCAAAAAAAAAGAAAGACCTGTCAGATGATTATTACCTCACAGGTCTTCAAAATAAAGGTTCAATTGAAAAATTACAAGCTGTAATACATATCAAATTCAACTGGATGCGTGGTCATGCGTAAGCGAGTGATGTCTGCCATTTTCAAATTGACATAAGCGTCAATCATGCCGTCTGTAAATACACCACCGGCTTTCAAGAAATCCCGATCCTTGTTCAGTTCTTCAAACGCTTGATCTAATGAGAAACACACGGTAGGAATGGCTTTTTCTTCTTCCGGTGGCAGGTCATATAAATCTTTATCCATCGCCGCGCCCGGATCGATCTTGTTTTGAATGCCGTCCAAACCTGCCATCATCATCGCTGCAAATGCAAAGTAAGGATTGGCGGTAGAATCGGGGAAACGCACTTCAATGCGACGACCTTTGGGGCTGGCAACATAAGGAATCCGAATCGAAGCAGAGCGGTTACGTGCAGAATATGCCAACATCACAGGGGCTTCAAAGCCGGGCACCAAACGTTTGTAGCTGTTGGTGGATGGATTGGTGAACGCATTCAAGGCTTTGGCATGTTTGATGATCCCGCCGATATACCAAATTGCCAATTGAGACAATCCGGCATATTTATCACCAGCAAACAAATTTACGCCGTCCTTCATCAACGATTGGTGAACGTGCATCCCGCTCCCGTTGTCGCCGACCAGCGGTTTTGGCATGAAAGTGACCGTTTGACCGGCTTCGTGCGCCACATTCATGATCGCATATTTCAAAATTTGTACTTCATCCGCCTTTCTCACCAAGGTGCCTGCACCAACACCGATTTCACATTGTCCCGCGGTGGCGACTTCGTGATGGTGCACTTCCACTTTCAATCCCATGTCTTCTAAACGTAGGCACATGGTTGAGCGAATATCTTGTAAAGAATCAACTGGAGGCACGGGGAAATAACCGCCTTTTACGGAAGGACGATGCCCAATGTTACCGCCCACATACACCGTTTCCGTATTCCAACCGGCTTCTCTCGAATTGACTTGATAAAACGCGCCGTTGATTTCGCTGCCCCAACGCACATCGTCAAAAATGAAGAATTCGTTTTCTGGACCAAAAAACGCTGTGTCTGCGATTCCTGTTGATTTCAAATAGGCTTCTGCACGTTTGGCAACGGAACGAGGATCACGTTCATAACCTTGCATGGTGGTAGGTTCGATGACATCACAGCGCAAGATTAAAGTTTTATCTTTGAAAAAAGGGTCTAATACCGCAGAATCGGCATCTGGCATTAAAATCATGTCAGATTCATTAATATGCTTCCAGCCTGCTATCGAAGAACCATCAAACATTTTACCATCAACAAATAAATCTTCATTCACAGTATGGGCGGGAACGGTGACATGCTGTTCTTTTCCCTTCGTATCTGTGAAGCGAAAATCTACAAATTTTACGGCATTGTCTTTGATCATCGAGAGGACGTTTTCACCAGCCATGTTAATTATTACTCCTAAAAATTGTGTTGTGAAATGAGAAATTCAGGTGAACGAATCTGTATGGCGATTCAATGACAAATCTTATCGCATTAAACATACCAGATGCACAATGCTTTTAAAAACATAAAGTTAGACTTGTTTGCTTGAGAAAGCTCTGCACCACGAACGCACATCATCTACGCAGTTGCACTCACTAAGGGGCATTTAATCATTGCAGCGGTTTTCGCGAATGGCTACGGCACATCTCATTAAGCAATCAATCGTTCAAATTCATCCCGCGACCGAATGGCGCAATCTTCCGCGGATACCCCAAGAAAATAATTTCCCGTCAGAGCCATCGGTCGCATCGGCAACAAGGCAGCAATTTTTGCCAACAATTGATGATGTCCCAAAGTAGGCGCGGGCAAATAATTTTGTTTTACAACGCGATGTTCTAAATGCGAAGCTGGAATGCGTAGAATTTCACAAATTTTAGCAATTTTCTGTTTTTCATCAAGCTGTTGTGGCTTAAAATGAAAGGTAAAGCCGCGATAATCGGGATGTTTCACACTGTCGCGGGATACCATAGAAAAAAAACAATCATTAATCCCAATCAATCCCATAATCGCAGGCAAGTGACAAGATTGATTGCGAACCACAATTCCCATCGTCTCGGTGGTTACTTGAGCAATTGTTGCCAAAATATCGCTGAGTTCAATAAAACTGTTTTTGAGCAATGCAGCCGCATCAATCACCGGTACCGCCAACGTGATAAAACGACTTTGATACTCATTATTGTCAGTAATTACAGTCACTTGCTTGGCATCGAATACAATACGCTGTACTGTTTGACTGGTTTGAATAGATAAAGTTTGCGCGATACCATCGGTGACCCCTTGTAACCCATTGGGCAGGGTGAAACTTCTTATAATATCTTTACGACGCGGCTTTTTTCTAAACAACATGTCCGCCGGTACATTATCAGCCATTTGACATAATACCGCGCTAAAAGCATGTGACAACAGATTTTGATAATTTTTGCGTCCGAACACTTGAGTATAATAGCTTTCAATCGTTTGATTTTCTTTTGATTTCCAAAGTAAGCGGGGAAGATGCGAAACCAATTCAAGATAATTTAACTGTAACGGAATCGATTTGATGGTACCCTGCTGCCACAATTTAAAACTGACATTTTCTCTGGGACGCAATTGATCTAACATTTGACATTGTTGCATCATATTCAAAATGTTACGATAAGAATTATAAGCCGTATGTGTTCCCAATTCCAACCAAAAATCAGTGTATTCTAACGCATGGGAGTGAAAAATACCGCCTACTCTGGCAGTTTTCTCAAGCACTAAGGTATTTAAACCGTGTTGTTGACAATAGTGTGCCATACTTAACCCACTGATTCCCGCGCCTAAAACGATCATATCGTATTGTTGCATCGTTCTATTCCGTCATTTTATCGTTTAATTGTTGCCAAGTAATTTCTGAAATCAATCGTGAAAATCGGTATCGGAAAGGCGAGAAAAACGACTCATTATACTATAGATTTCTTGCCAACGCAGAGCTCCAATGGAGGAAAGAAATTCAAAACTACGGACATTGTCCAGAAAATTCTTTGGTACGAGTTAACCGATTGTTAGCAAAGCTATAAATCACACATTTGTCCTTGCCAGAAGCGGTCACTTTTTGATATTGCCAACGGGACGCTTTCTGATAATCCGATTCTCGACCCTCCACCGTGTCTGGTAAACGTTTCTCGGTTTGCAAAATCTTCAAGCGATCCCCATGCACTTTAGCAAGTAATTCCTGATACATCTTCTCCGTTTCAACCATTGGAGTTTCAGGTTCTTTGGGCGATTCAACAGGTGCGACCACAGGTTCAGGCAGTTCAACCATAGATGGTGGTGAATTGACCGAAGTCATCGCAAAAGTATGCGGGGTTTCAATATTTTTTGGGGGAAAATAAGCGCGCGGTTGTGGTGTGGGAACAATTTCTATCGCGGGAATGGCAGCGGCAGGTAGGAATTCGGCAAGGTACGGCAACTGATTGAAATTATTGGTTTCTATCGGTGGTGTTTGAGAAATCGGCGGCGGGGTCATCACTGGCGGAGGAGGCAACAACCGCGTAAATAACGCATCACATTCCTGAAACCAATGCCCAACGTTTTTAATATGCTTCGATTTTGCTTCTGCATATTTTGCAAGATTTAACTTACGCAGACCGATGTCAGGATAAAGTTGCAACGCTTTTTGTTTTTCTTCGGTATATTTTGGGAATAATATTAACGCATTATCCGCGGTCAACTGGGCGCGAACACACCCTTGATCTATCGCAGCAAACGCATGAGATTCCGCCTGTTGAATTTGCACCAATAATTTTTCGACCGCCGGTTGTTGTTCCGCGAATTTACGTTGGCGCGCTTCAATGCGTTGAGTCACCTCAATTTCAGCGCGTTTGACTTTTTCCACCAGTTGCGTTTCACAACGACGATAAACCTCTGAGAATGAGGAAGATTTAAAATATTCACCATGATAAAGGTTAGAAAAATTTTTCAGATTTGAATTTTTTTCCAACGCGTTTTGACTGTTCAACCGATATTTTCGGAGCAACATCTGTAAAACATTCAGTGAACCCTGACTTTTGGGCAATGGCATATCCAGCCCGCGATCACAGGCATTCAACGCTGCGACAAATTCACTCACCACCGGCATGATTGCTTCATCTACCGCGTGAATTGCATGGGACAATGCGAATAAACCAATCAATAACATAGCTTTGTATTGCAACAACATATTTCCCCCTTGTTGTGGTCGTATAGAACCGATTTGAAATCTTTAATACCAAGTGAAACAGGTCTATAACC
>DYNO01000141.1 GCA_020721025.1 Thiomargarita sp.
TGGGTTATAGACCTGTTTCACTTGGTATTAAAGATTTCAAATCGGTTCTATACTGTTGTACAGTTGTTGGACAAGCGATTTTATCCAGAGTTGCCGTCGTGTGAAAATTAGTAGCAGAATCATTATGATAACTCATGAGGGCGAAAGATACTGGAAGCTTTCTCCGCCCTCCGAAAACGAGTCCAAAATCTTAACTTTATGAACTATATCATTTTTGTCTTAATTGGAACGTTTAGGAATGGGTTCTTGTTGGGTGATACAGTGAATTCCACCACCACCACGCAAAATTTCTAAGATATTCAACGGGATGATTGGATGTTGTGGAAATAAATCCCGCATAATCGACACAGCCGCAGCGTCCGCCGGATCATCGAAAATGGGCATCACAATTCCGCCGTTGGCAGGATAAAAATTGATGTAAGACAAGGTCATACGCAAACCACGATAATCACGGCGTGTCGGTTGAGGAATTTCAATCACTTCTAATTTACGTCCCTTAGCATCCGTCGCGGTACGCAATTGTCGCAAATTTTCTTGTAATATCAATGTGTTACTGTCATTCGGATCGTTACTGCTCAACGCCAACACCACACCGGGACGTACAAATGTTGCCAAATTATCAATATGTCCTGTTGTTTCATCATCTTGCAAGCCTTGTGTTAACCAGATGACTTTGGAAATATTAAGGTAGTTGTGCAAATAAGCCTCGATTTTACAACGACTTAGCTGAGGATTGCGATCAGGATGTAACAAACACTGTTCCGTCGCCAATAATGCCCCTTCACCATCGGCATAAATCGCGCCTCCTTCTAACACCAACGGTGCGGAATAACAGGGCAAATGACGCTGCGCTAAAATAGTGGTTGCTAATTGTACATCCTGTTGATAATCTTTGATATCTTCTTGATTTTCTGCCCACGCATTAAACCGCCAATTCACCCCAGCGAGTTTTTGTTTACCATCAATCACAAACGTGGGTCCCGTATCCCGTAGCCATACATCATCATACGGTAAACAAATAAATTCAATATCTTGCGTGCCACAGTAACGTTTGGCGAGCGTCAGTTGTTCGGGCTTGACCAATAGCGATACCGGTTCAAATTGGGCAATTGCTTGAACAACTTGGGCAAAGTTGCGTCGAAATGCGTCTAAATTTTCTAGCCAATCCAGCGCGCCCGATGGAAATCCCATCCAACAACAACGGTGAGGTTGCCATTCCGCAGGCATGTAAAAATTGTGGTGTATGGGCAGTTGCATGTTATTCCTTAAGAATCATTTAATTGTCGCATTTTAACTCAAAACATATCATGATTGGGTGGGAGCAGTCTATTTGAAAATATATATAAAATAATAAGTTAGCATTAAAGATGTTTGTGACAATGAACCGCGTTTCTCACCGAGACGGAACAGACGGGCTGGCAGGGCAACCGCATATAAAAATTTGTTTTAAATCAATTGGATATTGTGTAAAAACAGGTAAAATAGACTCATTAAAATTTATATGCGCTTACCCTGAATTGTTTACCTAAATTTTTGATTGTTGGACATTTACTTGGATAACAAGTGAAAAACGCCACATAACATCGCTTTTTGCACCAACGTCGGCAAATTATCCACTTGCATCTTTTGCATGACCTTAATGCGATGTTTTTCCACCGTGCGAAACGAAATGCCCAAATCCCCCGCGATTTCTTTGCTATGTTTCCCCTGAACTAACAAATCCAATACTTCCCGCTCCCTCAACGTCAGACACGCAAAATCCTCCAGCGCGGCACGACGATCTGCCTGTTTTTGGCGTAATACCTCATCAATCTGAATTGCTTTGTGCACGGTATCAAATAATTTTTGGGTATCAATCGGCTTTTCTAAAAAATCGATCACGCCATTTTTCTTCATAAAATCAACCGCTAACGTCACTGTCGCATGGGCAGTCATTACAATCACCGGGAGAAGGATTTGTCGGTCTTGTAATTGAGCATGTAATTCACTTCCATTCATGCGCGGTAAGTTAAAATCCAGTAACAAACAGCCCGGCTGTTCTGGTCGATAATTGTTCAAAAAATCTTCAGCACTATGAAAGGCTTGCGTGTTTAAATCGATGGTTTCCAGCAAGGCACTCAAACTTGAGCAAATTACCGATTCATCGTCAACAATAAATACAGTGGGTGCGGATGTCATGGCGATTGTCGTGAAAAAACGTTGTCTATCTTAACTCAATTGACACTGATTTTGTGTCGTATGCAGTCATTTAATCTTTAAAAACTTCAGATTACAGTTGCGTAGGACGTAACACTTTTTTTAAATCAATAGTTCAGACAGTTCCAAAATTATATTTTAATATCAATCAGTTATCGGATGAGCGAAATAATTATAACTTATTGATTTTAATAAGCAGTTGTAGAAAACAGTCCGAACCATTGTTAAATTAAACTCTGAGAAAATCAATTGATGAATAGTAATACACATTGACTACAAATATCTATCATAAAACAATCGTATTTTCACGCGAATCACTTTTAAGAGCCAGCAATTCGGCTTCGGTAAATCCCGCGGCAAGTCGTGCAGCATGATTCAACGTCCCCTTCAACCGCCCCTTAAAATGTTGCTTAATTAATTGTAAAAACATGCTTTGTGACTCCAATTGCCGCAAATCACAACAAAAACGAAACCAACGGGTCCCTTTTGCAACATGATCAATCTCTTCGTGCAAAATAATTTCTAAAATTTCGACCAACGTCGATTCTCCTCTCTGCCGTAATTTGGCGATAATTTCTGGGGTCGCATCCAATCCACGCGCTTCTAACACTCGCGGCACCAAAGCCATACGCACCATCACATCATCCGCGGTATCTGTTGCCATTTCCCATAAACCATTGTGCGCGGGCAAATCGCCATATTCACAATCAAATCGTTGTAACTGCTCGTGTAATAACAAAAAATGTTCGCTCTCTTCTTGGGCGACTTGAATCCAATCTTCATAAAATTGCGCCGGAAGGTCACGAAACCGATAAACAGCATCCCAAGCCAAATTTATCGCATTAAACTCAATGTGAGCCAGCGCGTGCAACAATGCCACCACGCCTTCATGAGTGTGCAAAGTACGCTTAGGAACGAATTTTGGCGCAACCAGTTGTAAATGTAGCGGCTGTCCCGGTGATGAGATCGGCTGAATTGGTTGAACTGATTGAATTAGCAACTGATTTTCACGCCATGCCTGCGCGACAATTTGCGTTAATTGTACTTTTTGCCCACTATCGACCGTCATGACACATTGCTGCGCCATTTCAAATAAATTCTGTTCCACAGACTCACTCACTTTTTTAACAATCACTGGCGTTTTTTCGTGCTAATTAGCAATGAAATTATCACACATTTCGCGCATCCGATGAATTTGATGTCTAAAGTCGCATCAACTTGGGTTTGCACTTCAAAAAAATTTGTGTTTTAATCCTAACCAATGATATGCTTAACTGAACGCGCAAAAGTATTACCACGACGCATTTTTCTCTTTTTATAACAGCAAGTTTTCGAGTGATGAGTGCCCAACTCCCTTTAGGTATTCAACTACAAGACCCGGTGTCATTTGCCAATTTTTTCCCCGGTCGCAATCAGGCAGCTTATGAATTTGTGCAGCAATTGATTGATATCCAAGGGGAAGGTAGCGCATTTTTATATGGCGTGTCCGGAACGGGTAAGACACATCTACTGCAAGCAGCGTGTCAACATCTCACTCAACGCGGCGGTAGCTCGGTGTATTTGCCCATGCTACAGCTAAACCAACTCGCGCCAGAAATATTAGAAGGGCTCGAACAATTGGATTTAGTCTGTGTTGATGATATTCAAGCGATAGGGAAAATTTTTGCTTGGGAAACTGCATTGTTTCATTTATTCAATCGGTTAAAAGATCACCATATTCCCTTATTAATGACTGCATCGGTGCGTCCGGATGAATTGGGTCTGAATTTGCCAGATTTAGCTTCTCGGCTATTTTGGGGGGGAATATTTGAATTGTACCCCTTGGATGATGTTACAAAAATCAAGATATTACAACAACACGCGCAAAATATTGGAATTACATTGACTCAAGAAGTTGCTGACTATTTATTACAACATTGCTCACGGGATTTGCAAACGTTAATGCAGTGGTTGCAACAATTGGATTATATCTCATTGGCGCAGCGTAAAAAAATCACGTTACCACTGGTTCGTCACTTACTTTCTCACTCTAAATAAACCACGATGGATTCCCAACTCGATTCTCCCTTAAAACTTGCGATTATCACCACGCTGATTGTTTGGCTACTGATTTTCATGGCGTGCTTTTTGCTCTATCAACAATTAACCACAGTGACTGCTCAATTAACCAGTGTACAAACAGAACTTGCGAAATTGGGACGTACCCCGCAAGATTCGGTCAATCTCTCGCAATCAGACATTATTGCCAAAATACAGCAAGAGAATCAAGAAATTAAAAAATTACTGGTAGATAATTTACAAGCTCGTAGCCAAACTGACTTGCAACTGATGCAGCAAATCGCCAACACCAATAAACTGGTCGCTCAATTGGTTGAGACAATGCAAGGTAATATAAAATCTAACGAGCGATTGCTAAAACAGCTTGATAATACACAACAAGTTTTGAGTAAAGTGGCAAACTCACTCAGTCGTCCGAAAAACTAAGTTCAGACCGTTTCTCATGAATTATGCTTATCAATGGCAACCTACCGCGACCCTTGAAGTCGTCAAACTGAGAATGAATGTGTATCAGCAAATTCGACAGTTTTTCGCGGCGCGGGGGGTATTGGAAGTCGAAACACCGATTTTATCCGCGGGCAGTGTGCCAGAACCTGCGATAGAACCGCTCTACACCCATTATCACACCCATGCCGTGAAACAGTTATTTTTGCAAACTTCTCCCGAACTGGCGATGAAACGTTTATTAGCGGCGGGAAGTGGTGCTATCTATCAGATTTGTAAAGTATTTCGTGATGGGGAATCCGGACGATGGCACAATCCCGAATTTACGATGTTGGAATGGTATCGTCCACATTTCACGGTTGATGAACTGTTGAGCGAAATTGATGCGCTGTTACAACTTTTATTGCAGACTCCTGAATTAGAAAAAGTCGATTATTGCGATATTTTTGAACAACATACCGATTTAGATGCACTACACACCCCGTTAGATATTTTACAAAAATATGTTTCTCGTTTTGGCATTGATGGACAACCGCTTGATCGAGACGCGTGTTTGCAATTAATTTTATCGCAAGAGATAGAACCCTATTTGGCTCAAATACATCCGTTGGCAATTATTAATTTTCCTGCCACTCAGGCTGCCCTCGCTCGTAAACACCCGGAAAATCCACTTTTGGCAGAACGTTTTGAAATCTATGTGCGCGGGGTGGAATTGGCGAATGGTTTTCAGGAATTGACTGATCCGTTGGAACAAGAGCAGCGTTTTGAAGCCGATTTGGTCAAGCGTCATGCGTTAAAACAAGGCGTTTATCCGCTAGATGAGCATTTTTTAGCCGCCTTGCACGCAGGAATGCCGCCGACTTCGGGTGTGGCGATTGGCTTGGATCGATTGTTAATGTTGCTGACTCAATCTGGACATATTCGTGAAGTTTTAACTTTTTCTATCGAAAATGCGTAAACTTGCCCTTGAGAACATTGGGCATTGTAACAAATATTTCTCATGAATTTATTTTGTAACCTATTGATATTGAATCAAAATTTTAGATGATTGGAATGGTTCGTGGTGCGTCACTCGTTAATATTTATTTTTGATTGAATTTATCTTGATAATTTAATGTTTTCTATGTGAAAGTTTCACGACTTTTGCCTCAAATTTCAACTCGATAGCATCGTTAGTCCGAGATCGGTTAGATTAAACCGCTGACAATATTCAATTCATTGTATAATTACGCGACATGATTTTGCCGGTGTTCCGATGTGCATTGTGAATATCCTCACTTTTGCGTGCGACACTCGCCGTTTGAATCATGTCGCCATGTTGCACCATCCTATTGAAAAATAGTGAATTCCTCAAATTAATATAAATTTCCGTCCTCTAAGGTGAACCGCATGAAACACGCAGCCCTCACATGGGTAAAAATGACAATTGATGAAAATCTAAAACAAACTCGCCAAGCCTTAGAACAATTTGTTGAAAACCCTAAAGATACCGCCCCGCTACAACAATGCTCAGTGTGGTTGCATGAGATTTATGGCGCGCTCAATGTATTAGAACTGCAAACCGCAGCGTTATTAGTCCAAAATATTGAATTAACAATAAAAACTTTGTTAGCGGGTAAAGTAGAAAATAACGAAAAAACCTACGATGTATTGATGCGTTCCCTGATACAATTACCTAATTACTTAGACCATTTAGCCATCGTCAAGCATGATATTCCAGTCGCATTATTGCAGCTATTGAATGACTTACGTGCCCTACGCAAACAACCCGCGCTTCCCGCGGCGCAACTTTTTGCCCCAGATTTGAATTTGTCGATTCCCGTGCCAAAAGCCGCCGTCTTGCCAGACGATAAATTGAAGGATTACGCGCAGAAAATGCACGCCGCCTTTGTCAAAGGGCTTGCCGCAGTGCCAAAACAACCTGCGGAAGGGCTGAAATTTATTGTCACGGTCATGCAACGGATGTTACAAGCCACAGGAACTGCGCCGGTCAGCAAGGTTTGGTGGGTAACTGAAGCCCTGATCGAGGCGTTGCTGCAAAAAGGGTTGGAACTCAACAATAACGTGTTGACTTTGTTCAAACAAATCGAAGTCGTGTTGAAACAAATTGTCGATCATGGCAATGCGGCACTGCGTCAACCGCCACCGAAACAATTACTTACGAACTTATTATTTTATGCAGCTCAAGCGCGTTCTAAGGGCAAACAAATTCAAGCCGTGCAAGAAACATTTCGACTACACGATTTTTTCCCTACGGATGCCACCTTACAAGCCACCAAATTGATTTTTTCGGGTCCCGACATCGAATTGATGAAAATTGTGGTGACGCTGTTAAAAGACGATTTTGCTCGGATTGAAGAAACATTAGATATTTTCAATCGTGCGGAAAATCCTTCGGTTGAAGAACTGCATCCGCTGATCATTGCCCTGAAAGACACCGCAAACACGCTAGGATTATTGGGTTTAAATGTACAACGTGAATCGATGCTCAAACAAGCCAAAGTGATACATGCGATTGTCGAAGGCAAGATACAGCCCAATATGGCAAATTTGTTAGAAATTGCTAATGCTTTGCTGAACATAGAATCGGCACTCGACATTTTAGCGGTGCAAGGCGTTCATGCGCGGCAACGGTTGCAACAAAGTCCCGATACCGAATTTTCGGAAACTCCGCAATTTGGAATTATTCTCGGCGTGGTGGTCAATGAAGCAAAATTAGAATTAGCGCAAGTAATTCAACCACTTGTCACCTTCATCGACACGAAAATTCAAGATGAAACCTTGCTCGACGTACCCAATCGTTTGAAACAAGTGGAAGGTTTTTTACGCATCCAATCGCATGAAAAGGCTGCAAAATTACTACATCGCTGTACCCAATATATTGAAAAAGTGTTTATCAAAGAATCTGCTGTGCCTGAAGAGGAAAAACGCAAAGCCTTGGCAGACACCCTGCTCAGTATCGAATTGTATTTAGACACTTTAGCCGGTAATCCGATGGATGCCGAAGATATTTTGGGCATGACGGAACGACGCTTGATGTTGTTGCTGCATTAGAATCGGACGAGTCCGGTGGACTACGGGCTTTAATCAGTAAAATCAATTGGTTACATCAAAAAAATCTGACCCATTGCACGATATTCAGCACGCCCCAAATACAGCTTAACTTTTTGATTTGGCAGAGATAAGTTGACGATCTTATGTTTCAGTTCAGGTTAAAATCTCATCCTTTGGATTTTACTTTATTTACAGTGACTTATCACCATTCATGAAACGTCTCACTTATATCAGTCAAGCCACGCCAGAACTTTCAATGTCTGTGGTGCAACATATTGGCGAAATTTCTGCGCGCAACAACCAACAATGTGGCATTACCGGCGTACTATTATTTCTGGATGGCGTGTTTTTCCAAATTTTAGAAGGTGAGACGCAACAAATTGAACAGTTGTATGAAAAAATCCTGAGCGATGAACGACATACCAATATCATTTGTTTAAAAACCGAATATCCCGTCACTGAGCGGATGTTTCCCGATTGGGCAATGAAAATGATTGATTTCAATCAATACGATGACATTGTGATTCGCCCAGTCAAAAGTTTGTTACATACGTTAAGTGAATCGCATCAAATCATTGAAAAATATACGCAACCTGCCATTGCGAAAATTATCACGCAAGGCATCAATCCTCTGACTGTACAACCACGTCTCGTGGAAAAAGTGATTATGTTCAGTGATATCGTCGCATTTTCCACTTTTACTGAAATATTGCCTGTCAAAGAAGTTGTGGAATTGGTGAATCACTACTGCACGACTTGCACGAGAATTATCAGCGCGCAGGGTGGCGAAGTGATTAAATTTATTGGAGATTGTGTCATGGCTTCATTCGACGCAACGCAAACGGATGCAGCACTGCACGCCGCGATAGAAATTCTTCAGCAATTCAAACAGATGCGACAACATGCACCACCGAATCATCCATTGAGTTTGCTCTATAGAACCGATTTGACATCTTCAAACTCAGTAAAAAAGTAAAGTTTAAA
>DYNO01000012.1 GCA_020721025.1 Thiomargarita sp.
GGATTGCAAAACAACGCGCTGCGATTGCTCATCAACTTTCCAATTATCTGACCAAAACCTTTGATAGGATTGTCATTGAAGATTTGAATGTCAAAGGCATGATTAAAAACAGAAAGTTGAGCCGTGCCATTGCAGATGTCGGTTTTGGGATGCTCCGGCATTTTATTGAATACAAAGCCAAATTAAGAAACTGCGTTGTTGTTATTGCCGATAGATTTTTTCCCAGCAGTAAAACATGTTCCAAATGTGGAGCAAAGAAAGAAAACTTGACACTTGCAGACAGAATCTTCAGTTGTGATTGTGGTTTAGTCATTGACCGGGATTTAAATGCTGCAATCAATCTGAATAACTATCGTAGTTAAGTAGTTAGAGTCGCGACCCGTATCAGCGAGACTTTAAACGCACGTAAGAGCAGTGTCAGACTCAGTGTATCGAGCTTCTGTGTTGACCAAGATACAAGTGTTGTATTCATAACTGAATAACGTTTGTTTTACTACAAATGATTTAAGAGCACTATAACATGTTGACCTATCTGCACCTTAAGAACTTCAAATGTTTTGAGGCATTATCTTTACCACTTGCACCACTGACCGTATTAACAGGCTTCAATAGAGCAGGTAAGTCCACGAGTTTACAGACATTACTATTACCTGCTCAAATGTTACGGGCTGGAGGACGCAGTTTAGAACTGTCCCTCAACGGAGCATTGGCGCGTCTTGGTACGCCGGGTCAGGTTTTAAGAGTTCGTTCACCGGAGGAGATTTTAAAAGGAGGAACACAAAGTGAAACTTTAAGTTTGGGCATTGAAAGTGATGAAGCTAAACTACTGTGGCATTTCCAAACAGAGAATCACAATGAAAGACGTTTTTTAAAAATCCATACTATTGACTTATATTCATCTGCTGGGAAAGAAACACATTCAAATATTAAAGCTGTGAATGAGTTACTGCCCATTGAAGGGAATATTCCTACCAGTGTGCGCCGTTTAGTCACTCAACTGCGTAAAACTATCTTTTTAAGTGCTATGCGCTTAGGAACAGCCGAAGTTTTCCCAAGCCCCGAAAACCCAGAACTTACTTATGCTGATGTAGGGTTGCAAGGAGAGTTTGCCCCTTGGTGGTTTTTGCAATCTGATTCTGCTGATATTGACCCTAAACGCTATCACCCTTCTACAACTCATTCTGACCTGCGTCTGCAATTAAATGCTTGGGCAAGTACTTTATTCCCCGAAGCTGAAGTCAATGTACAACCCATACTACAAACTAGCTTAACACGCTTAGAGCTGCGCATCGGCAATACTGAATGGTGTCGCCCTGCCAACATTGGTTATGGACTCACCTACGCGTTTCCCATTTTAGTCGCCGGCTTACTTGCAGAACCTGAACAAATCCTTATGATTGATAGTCCTGAAGCTCATTTACATCCTATGGGACAGTCGCAAATAGGGCGGTTTTTAGCAAAAATGGCAGCGGCTGGGGTACAAATTATGCTCGAAACACACAGCGATCATGTGTTGAATGGGATTCGTTTAGCACTGCGAGATGGAGTGATTGCTCCTGAACAAACTCAAATACATTTCTTCACCCCCTCGAAGAGTGCGCCAGTTATTTCTCCACAAGTAGATAAACAAGGAAATTTGAGCGAATGGCCCGTAGGTTTTTTTGATCAATCTGAAAAAGATTTAGCTATATTAGCAGGATGGGTATAGCATCATGGAATGGCATATTAATGATCTATCATTGGACGGACAATTTTCTAGTCCACAAGCGTTTTGTGAGGCATTAGAAACACTATTAAGATTTCGGATGCAGCATAAAGCATTACAAGAAAACTTATTTTGCTCCCGTAATTTGGGGCAGCGTCCTATTCATGTTGGACACAGTTTACAACAAATAGTTCTGAAGCACCGTAACCCATTGTTTAAACGTCAAGTGTCAGAATGGCTAGCTAAGTCTAGACCTTTTTGGGATGATTCCCGTGTTATAAATTCTAATGATTATTTTGCTTTTGAAGCAGATGAAGTAACGGAACAAGGTTTAGGTGAGGCTTGTCGTCGCCAATTACTCGGCAGATCGGTAGCCAGTTTTAGTTTTACACATCATCGGTTTACCGGTACACCCCTCAACATCCAACATGGTTGGCGAGAACCCAGCTTGGATTTTGGGCAAGTGAAAATAGATAATTTTTGGAAGATAGTTGATTTAATCAAAGTAGTTGAATCGCTTAAACCAGAGCCAACGAATTGGCAGGAAATGTTACAGGAATCTCGGCAACGTTTCACGGGTCTAATTTTTGCGGATAATATTGAAACTGTATTGCATCCGCACCCTTTCAGTCGTTGTGTCAGTCAGCGAGTGTTTGATTTATTGCGTGTATTGCAACAATTGGTAGATGAGAGCGATACACAAGGCAGTCTATCTGATACAGGTATGGAATTGTACAATCAACATTTCGCTGGTGAAAAAGCATGGTTTAGCAGAAGTTCTGACAGCGAAGAACGGGAGTTTAAATCAGAACTCACTTTTCCGGATCCAATTACTCCATCTCAAATGTTGTTTTGTTCATGGCATGGGAAAATTAAAACACCACAATTTCGTGTTCACTTCCAATGGAAACGTCCTGAGAGTCAACGTGAAATCAAAGTTGTTTACATTGGACCCAAGATCACCAAAAGATAACAACTTTTTTTACAATCATCTTGACTCAAGATTCCAGTTGCAATTTCGCCCTGACCCCCTTCGATTCACTGCCACTGGGAGAAATGACCGCGTTCATGCCCGCTTCTTTGACATAACGCGTCAACAACTCCAAAGTCGCCAAATCCGGCACTTCCAAACTCAATTCCAACTTGCCAGATTGATAAGATATTTCTTTCAAATTCAACGATGTCACCTTGCTCAACACCGGACTCAATTGATTGAGTAAAATTAAAAAATTTCCCGCCCGCGTATTTTTCGCTTTTCCTTTTAATTCACTTAATTGCTGTTCCATCTGCACCCGAGGATTGACGATCTTTTGTGCCTGAGGAAAGGTTTGGCGATAAATTTGCTCAATTTGTTGATTTAAAGTTTGAGCTTGTTGCTCTAATTGATTGTAATATAAACCTAATTTACCAATTTCGATGCAACCAAATAACAGCAATAATGCCACAGTCAGTCGCCAAGGTCGCCACAAATGCGCGGTTTGACTCACCGGTTGATATTTGCCTTGCAATAAATTGATCGGGACAGTTCGATAATTACTTGAAATCAAAAAATTATCATCCAGCATTTTTTCAATGATAGGCACATTGAACGAATTGAACGCAGCACGCACCGATTCACTCAATTTACCCCATACGATGATTTGCGACGGCACGGTCAGAAATGGCAAAATTGTGTTGATATTTTCCCCTTCAATAGCAAAACCGGCTTGTTTTTCAGTGCGTACCAATACCCGTTGTCCCTGTTGCATCACACTCCAACTTTCTGAAATCAAAGGTAAAATAAACACTTCTGGCAACACTACGGCGGGTGACAATTGAAACTCACGTAACGCATTGAGATAGTTGTCTAAATGACGTTGTGCGATGACCGCGACCGCAAGGTGTTGATTGACATCCCGCTGTCCTAGGGCAAAATGTAATTGTTCAATATCTTCAGCCAGTTGCTCTTCCAACGCGTAGGGAACAGCTTGTTGTAATCGTTGTCGTTGCGTAGTTGGGATGTCAACGTGGGTCAGCAAAATTTCGGTATTGGGCAACAGGATGATAACTTGTTGATTTTTATCAATTGGAATCGTGGCTAACGTGGTTTCCGCGACATGGTTCACCAGACGTTGTTGTGAATCAAATATTGTCCAATCGACGGATGTAAGATGATGAAAATGAATGAATAATATGGGGCGCATGGTGGAAAATTTTGGGTAAGGGGGAGTAATAATGCAAATCATCTAAAATCTAGCAAATTATTCACTGTTCTCAATCAGTTGAATCTCGTCCTGCGTCAAATCATATAATTCATAAACCATGTTATCAATCGCTGCATCGACTGCCACAATTTGCTGACGTAATACTTTTTGACCGGGTAATTCTTTCGTCAAAGATAAAAGACGTTGCAGTTCAAGCATTTGGGAGACCAAATCAACGACCATCTGATGTTGAGCGAATGCGGTAACTTTTTCAAAATCAATGGCGTGAATTGGAATCAAACGCAGTTGCGCGGGATTGATGTTCACATTGTCGAAATAAGATTTATACCAATAATTCAATAACTTGCTGTTAAACAGACCTAAAATATATTTCAAAGAGTATCGCTCATCTTTCTGAATGATATTGTTGAAATTGTCTCGATTGTAAAATTTTTCCTCGTCATACGTGCCAATCAGTTTACGCGACAATGACTTATTACGCAATCGCACTAAAACAATTTTGGGTTGCTCAAAAAATTTAGCATCACGCCGACACCATAACCAATCCCCGTATTTTAAATATTTTTGCCCCCACGTCAGCGCGTATCTCTGTACAGTGCTGTGGGTATCCAACAATTTTTTCCACTCCGCAGTTTCTGCCACGTCTGAAATATAGGGATTTTTAGCACTCTCTTCTCGTGTCTTGTAAACGATAATTCCTTGACTCATCTCACAAATATCGCCCAAACACGGCTGCTCACTTTCTATTTTTTGGAGTAGGGCGGTATTGGCACGAATTAAAAAACGTTTACCGCTGATATGTAGCCAATCAAGTTGATTAAACTCAGTTTTATTGGCTTCTTCAGCAAATTCAACGGGCGTTTTGGGATGAATGACTAGGGTCTGACCGGTTTTACCCTTTTGAAACAGAGCCACTAGGGTTTCAGAAGCGTTATTTTTCCAGACGTGATAACGAAAATTGGCAAGAATTTGAATGTGCGTGGTGGTCAATAATTGTTCGCGCAACCGCTCGGCACGGGTCGATTCAATAAAATTGGTTGGGACAATCACCGCGATCACGCCTGCTTGAGTCGTTAATTTCAGAGCTTGCCACAAAAAATATTCGTAAGATTCCGGCTGACCTTGCAGCAATGGATAATGTTGAAATAAATACTTTTTTTCCTCTGATTTGAACATCGCGCCATAAGGCGGATTGCCCAGCACGGCATCAAATCCCCCCGCTTGCATAATTTCAGCAAATTCTTGTTTCCAATCAAACGCATTGACGCGATACAACGTTTCTTCGTCCAGCAGACCGGACTGTCCGAGATAAAAGTCGTTGCTGATCAGTGAATTGCCACATTTGATATTGTTTTCCAAATCGGGCAACACGCGTTCGCGAATCAGCGATAATTGCGAAATCACGCTTTGCTCATCTTCCAACACTTTCAATAATAACGATAATTTGGTCACTTCCACCGCTTGCGTGTCGATATCTACGCCGTAAATATTGTTTAACAAAATTCGTTTGCGCTCGGTGATGGTTAATTTCCAGCCGCCGCCCATTGCTTGATATAAACAGGGTTGTTTACCTTTCGACCATTTTTCTTTATCTTTCAAATAGTTTTCTAAATGCCATGCCAGTAGAAATTCATAAACTTCAAGCAAAAATGAACCGGAACCACACGCCGGATCGAGAATTTTTAATTGACTGATTTGCTGCACTGTTTTTCCCGCGACCAACTGCCCCAAGGTTTTTTTAACAATGTAATCAACAATGTAGGTTGGTGTGTAATAAACGCCACCGGCTTTTTTAACCTCTGGTTTTTCCTCAACAATCGCTTGCCGCGTTTCAGTCAGTCGAATTACTTTACCCAAAAATTGTTCATACACCTGTCCCAAAATGTCCGCAGGAAAAACTGAGAACTCATACGGACTGTTAGGATAGTACAGATTTTTGAGTATCTTGGTTAAAATTGCATCGTCAATCCGTAATTTTGGAGTCAATTGATCGGGCGTGTCGCGGGCAGATTCGGCTTTAAAATGAAACAGTCCGGAGTTGTAGCGCGCATCGGCTTGATAAAAAAATTGAAATAAACGGGGATAAATTTGGGTATCGCGAGTTAAATGCAATAATTTACCGTAGTCTTCAATGCCTCGATCTTCACAAATTCTCAAAAAGATAATTCGGTCAATGGTTTGTTGCACCGCGAAATTGATTTGACGCGAGGTTAAATGAGGATTGAGCTTGATAATGTCGTGTGCTAAATCTTCCCGCCAATTTTCAATTTCGTTTAAAAATGCGGCATCAACCGTTAAAATTCCTTTAGGTGTCGCCCGTTGCATTAAATATTTTTCTAAACCGCCCTGCCACACCGCGTCAAAGGAAAAATATTCTACCAATTTATCCCAATTTTTCACGTAATCGGTGTAGCGCAAATACCACAATCTCGCTGTTGCTGCTTTGTCCGTCCGCTGGGGTTGCAACCGGCAATCATATACCGCAAATTCGGCGAAGTTGGTGACAATTGACAGCGATAATTTGGCATTCCAGCCGTAACGACGCACTTGTAACGCGGGTTCCGCCTCAGTTTTGAGATTGATCGCAGGCTTTTTGGCTTCCACGAAAAATTTTCTTGCCCCACCCATGCGAAAACTGTAGTCAGGAATTTTGGTGACATGACCGTAACGCAGCGGGTGTTCTAACACCACCGGACGATAGTTTTCTGCCACACCTTGTTGATTTTGCACGTTCCACGCGAGAGCTTGAAAAAATGGGGTGATGAAATCGGCGCGAGTTTGGGCTTCGTTATAATCAGGTTGGTGGTAACGTTCTAATTGTTCAGCAAAACGTTCTACTAAAGTTTGAATGATTTGACGTGTGGACATGGTTTATTTCGTTGAATTTAAAGTGATAAATCATCTAAAATCGTACTTCCACCCCCCAGCGCGTAGCTACGTCCGCGATTAGGAACACCCGTCACAAAAGCTGCGACCTTCGATGAACTGGCATATTCTTCGTCAAATAGATTATTGACCTTGCCCACCAAAGTTATTTGATTTAACAGGGCATAGCGAATCGTGCCGCCAGTGACCCAATAGCTTGATAAATCAACGAATTTTGCTCTGGCGATTTGTTGTTGAGTGCTGTCATGAAAATACGTGTTGAGATTAAAATCCCATTTGTCATGATGGTAGTTGGCAATCAGTGAAAAAGTTTGTTTAGGAAAACGGCGGGGATTTTCTTCGGTTTTTTGCATCAGCGTGTAGGCGGCGCGCAGCGATAGTCCCTTGCTAATTTCTGTTGAAACTTCCATTTCCCAACCCGCAGTATCAATATCGCCGGCTAGGTTTTCAAATCGCCGATTGGCGGTGCCGGGAATCAGTACCGTGTCAACCTTATCAGAAGCTCGGCTGTAAAAATAGGTGAGGGTGGTTTGAAAATCTTGATGTTGCTGCAACCATGCGAGTTCCATTGTTTTGATTTTTTCTGGTCGCAACTGGGGATTACCAACACCAACAGCACTGATTTGATGAACCGCGGGTGCGCGAAAGGCTTCACCATACAACCATTTAAATTTTGTCTTGTCGGTAGGCGAATACACCAGAGCCGCTCGTGGATTGACAGTTGCCCCCTGATCTGGGTAATGGTCGTAGCGTGCCCCCCCCCACGTCAGCGCGACTTGTTGATTGATTTGATATTTATGTTGCAAGTACAAACCCACAAGGTTACGCTTCGATTCTGGCGTAAGTTGTGTGATCAGTGCATTTTCATAGTAAGTCAATAATCCTGATGGATTTTTTTGCGATAAAATGGCGGTGAGTTGATTCGTATTGTAATTGTCAGTTTGCTCAGATTTATTAATGCTGGGTTGATACCAACTGAGTCCAGCAAAAAAAGTATGATTTTCATTGAGTCGATAACGTCCACTGATTCCTAAATTCCATGCTGTTTCTTTGGAAACGACCAATTTTTTCCTTTGCGAAATGTATTGAAATAAGCCTCGCGGCTGTCCAAATTACCCACGCTGACAAACGCATCATTCACATCGGTCGCAGTCACAATGTTCACGACACCCGTCACCGCGCCCGCGCCATAAGAAGCCGAGCCCGGACCGCGAATAATTTCAATTTGTTTCACATTTGCCAATGAAATAAAATGCCCGTAAATATCCAACGCCCCGCCTCGTAAATCATTGTTTAATCGCTGTCCATCGAGCATAAATAGCACATTGTAAGAAGATTGGGGGGTGGTGCTGCCGCGCGCGCTGACCATGTAGCCCTGTCCGAATACTACTTCGCGGCTTGCGATAAATCCGGGGACGAAATTTAATAATTCTTCGACAGAATTGACTCCCATACGGGGCAATTGTTGGCGGGTAAAGACAGTGACAGAGGAAGGTGCATCAAAAATAGTTTCTTCGGTCTTTGAAGCAACCACAATTTCAACTTCAAGTAATTCTTCTAACGAGAGTTCGAGCAAATCTTCAGTTTTCTCAATACGTTTTGCTAACATGTTGTCAATTAAACTAAAAGTTGCCGCAACCGCATTTATGCTAAACAACATCAGTAGGCTTAAAAGATATTTTTTCATTGATTAAATCCATAACAGTTAGAAGATATTGTTAAGGGAAAAGTGAGGTGTTTCTTGTTCAAACAACGAAATTTCACCAAATAATGCCTTGATGAGAAATGATTTCAAATAAAACAAAGAGATTCTCGTTCCCATGCGCCGGCGTGGGAATGCAGTTCAGACGCGCCAGCGTCACCGGTTTCAAATTTGATGAGTTCAACGGTTTATCTCCATTTCTTCATTTCAACGGAGAAACAGTTTTTCATTAATATGATAAAAAATAATCAGTTAAAAATAATCATGCGTGACGCTGGCGCGTCTGGACGGCATTCCCACGCCGGCGCATTGGAACGAGGAAACTTTTTGAATATATTGAAAATTAGATTTGAACTGCATAATTCCTAAACTAGATAACAGAATTTAGCCGCGATTCCATCAGATTCTCACCATTGCCCAAAATTGACTATTTCACCCGCATTCCCGGTTGAGCTCCAGAATCAGGGCTTAAAATCCATAAATCCTTTTTGCCCGGTCCGGCAGCCAGCACCATGCCTTCAGAAACACCAAACTTCATCGTGCGTGGGGCTAAATTTGCCACCATCACGGTATAACGTCCAACCAAAGTTTCTGGAGCATAAGCATCCTTAATTCCTGCAAATACATTGCGTGGTTTTTCCTCCCCAATATCCAACGTCAAACGCAACAATTTTTCTGCCCCTTCAACATGCTCTGCATTGATAATCTTGGCAATTCGTAGATCAACTTTGGCAAAATCTTCATACGCAATGGTCGGAAAAATCGGTTCAAGCGCGGGTTTAACGGGGGCAGATTGTGACGAAGCAGGAGACGTGACCGTTAAATTTTCTTTCGACGCATCAAGCATGGCATCAATTTGTTTTTGTTCCACCCGCTGCATTAACGGCTTGAAGGGCTGAATCGCGTGAGAAAGTAACGGTTTCGGTTGCCAAGTCAATGAAATTTGAAAGAATTCCTCCACCTGTTTTGCCATCATCGGCAGCACCGGACTGAGATAACTCATCAACACATAGAACATATTTAAACCTTGCGTGCAAACTGCTTGTAATTCCGCATCTTGTCCTAGTTGTTTCGCAATCACCCAAGGTTTGTGCTCGTCAATGTACTGATTAGCTTTATCCGCTAACCCCATGATTTCTCGAATCGCTTTGTTATATTCACGCAATTCATACGATTCCGCGATTTCGTGCCCTTCGTCAATAAATTGTTGATACAACTCAGGATTAGGCAAGGTCGCAGCAAGTTGACCGTCAAAACGTTTGGCGATAAATCCCGCGCATCGACTGGCAATATTGACCACCTTACCGACCAAATCGGCATTCACTCGGTTGAGAAAATCGCTTAAATTCAAATCGATGTCATCAACCCCACTGCCCAATTTCGCGGAAAAATAGTAACGCAAATATTCTGGATTGAGATGATTCAAATAAGTGCGCGCAGTGATAAAAGTACCGCGAGATTTTGACATTTTCTGCCCATCAACTGTCAGAAATCCATGAACAAAAACCGCGTTAGGTTTGCGAAAACCGGCACTGGTCAGCATCGCGGGCCAAAAGAGAGTATGAAAGTAAACAATGTCTTTGCCGATGAAGTGATACAGTTCGCTATTTTTATCATCTTTCCAAAAGCTGTCGAAGTCTATCTGATTCTTATCACAGAAATTTTTGAAACTGGCGATGTAACCAATCGGGGCATCTAACCAGACATAGAAATATTTGCCCGGCGTGTTAGGGATTTCAAAGCCAAAATAAGGCGCGTCGCGTGAAATATCCCACGGTTGCAAGCCTTCCGCCAACCATTCATCCAGCTTATTGGCAACGCTGGGATGTAAACTGCCGCTTTTCGTCCATTCACGCAACATTTCTTGAAAATTGGCTAAATTGACAAAATAGTGATCGGAATCTTTTTCTATCGGGGTCGCTCCAGACAAGGCAGAAACCGGGTCTTTCAATTCGGTCGGCAAATAAGTTGCGCCACAGGCTTCGCAATTGTCCCCATATTGATCTTTTGCGCCACAGCGAGGACAGGTGCCGCGAATGAAGCGATCTGGCAAGAAAAGTTGCTTGACCGGGTCGAAAGCCTGGCGGATGGTGCGCTTGGTGACGTGTCCTTGCTGCAACAAACTTTCATAAATATAGTTGGCGAAATGCTGATTTTCTGGTGAATGCGTCGAGTGATAATTGTCAAATTGCACCGCAAATTCCGCAAAATCGCTGGTATGCTCTTGATGAACGCGATCAACGAGTTGCTGTGGCGTAATCCCTTCTTGTTGGGCGCGCAACATAATCGCCGTGCCATGGGCATCATCCGCACAGACGTAGTAACATTGATGACCGCGCAATTTTTGAAAACGTACCCAAATATCTGTTTGAATATATTCGACTAAATGCCCTAAATGGATGGAGCCATTGGCGTAAGGTAAGGCACTGGTGACAAGAATTTTTCGGGAGGTCTGGCTATCCATATCGGTTTATCCGCGTTTAATGTAAGTGAAGTTAAATCAAGTTTTGTGGTGAGGCAATCATCTGAATCAATCAATTTCAATCGGTTGCTGTAAGTTGTTTTGCCAATGGGTAAAACGGGTTACTTCCCTTATTTTGCTCATGCCAATTGCATCACTTTTCAACCGATAGAGTTTATCTGTAAAGTTGGTCTATTTCAATAGAGTTGTTGTAACAGTATGGTTGATCAATTCAAAATAAACACGCTAGAAGTTACGCAATTGAGATGCCAACTGATTGAATTCAATCTAAATTATACCTTGAACTGCATCATTCCAACTGTTCAAAAAATGAGCCTATCAGCATTTTATTTTTGACTCGTTGATTTTTCATCAATTTTCTAGGTCGCGATGTGGTAAACTATGAAATTATGCAGTGCAATATTTACTTGTCTTTAAATCAGAATTTTCAGAATTTAAATCCCGTTCACAGCTTCATTTCCTTAAATAGCTTATGACAGAAATTGATGCAGAAATCCCAGAATCAGAGGAAGAGGCACCAAAGTTTATTTTGGGCGAAACTGATCTCGAATTTGTTTGTTTTGGGGAAGAAGACAATCGTAATATCGCGCTCCTGATGATGCAACAAGCGGAATTTAAAATAGATATTCTCAGCCGCTATCTCGACCCGGCGATTTATGACAATGAAGCGTGTTGCGATGCCATTGAAACGCTCGTGTTACATAATCGTCATGCCACCGTTCGGATTTTAATTCATGAACCTAAGATTATTGCACAATGGGGACACGATTTAATTCATCTCATGCGAAAACTCGGTAGTTTGCTCAGTTGCCGCGCCGTGCCAGAGCAATATAAGGCAACGTCAGACACTTTTTTAGTGGTTGATTCCCTTGGCGTGATGCACCGTCCGTCTGTCAATACAATCACTTCCAACGTAAACTTTAAAAATCATCCCGCGGCAAAAAATTTAACTGCGTTATTTGATAAGATATGGCATCATTCTGAACCAACGCCTTACACGAGAGAAATGATTATTTAACTCGTAATTTATCACTTTACAAATCAACCGGTTCCATGCTCTTATGCGCTTATTTATTTGGTTATTTTTATTGAATTGGCTTGTGCCATTATCCGCTACAGAAACGATACCCGACAGTCATCAAATTTTGAATAATTTTCTCAAAGATACCAAGACGTTACACGCAAACTTTTCTCAAGAATTGTTCGATGAAAAAGGGCAATTGTTAGAAACATCGGAAGGCGAAATGTTTGTACAGCGTCCGGGGAAATTTCGTTGGGATTATCAAACGCCTTACAAACAATTGATTGTGGCAGATGGGACAACAGTTTGGGTTCATGATATTGATTTAGAACAAGTTTCTAAAAAAGCGATGAACAAGGCTCTCGGCAAAACTCCTGCCATTTTGTTGAGCAGTCATACCAATGTGGAAGAAGAATTTTTTGTCAATGCCCTGCCCGCGCCTGCTCCTGATGTCGTCCTGCTCGAATTGCGTCCCAAAGATGCCCAAGCTCAGTTTGAAACGATTCGGATCAATTTAAAAAACAATGAATTGGTCGCGTTTGAATTGCTGGACAATCTCGGTCAAAAAACCAAAATGTCCTTCAGTCAGACCGAGCATAATACCAAGTTGGCGAGTCATTTATTTATTTTCGTCCCACCGGCGGGCGTAGATATTATTGAAGAAGAGAAAGAGTGAGTTTTCGTGTAGAATCAATTTATTACCGTTGATATTTATCATTAATTTGTCAGTGCAACCTCTTAGGAGGCATTTTGATAAATCCCGATTTTTTGACGATAACGAATTGATTTGATTCATCACCAACCACTGAACCGTCAAAGAAAATTAACGCAAGTTTTGCTTAATTAACAACTTGTTCATACTGTAAAACTGGTATAATGATTCCCTATTCGCCGTCATCGTCTGAAATCCCGTAAATTTATGACTATCCAACAATATATCCTGAAGATTTTGCGCGTCACCCTGATCATGGGGGTGTTATTTAGTCTCCTCGCCGCGCTGGGAGTGGGGGGAGTAATCTGGTATTTTGCCTCAGATTTGCCCCCAACTGATAACCTTAAAGAAGTTCAGCTTCAAGTGCCATTGCGCGTTTATACCCAAACAAATCTGTTGGTTGCAGAATTCGGAGAACAGCGTCGCATCCCATTGTCCGCGAGTCAAATTCCTGACTTGATGGTTAAGGCGGTGTTGGCGGCGGAAGATGATCGCTTTTTTGAACACCCCGGCGTTGATATCAAGAGTTTAATTCGTGCGGTGGTCAACTTGGTGAGAACGGGCGAAATTCAACAAGGTGGCAGTACCATCACGATGCAAGTGGCAAAGAATTTTTTTCTCACCCCCGAACGGACATTTAAGCGTAAATTTCAAGAAATTCTGTTGGCACTTCGTATTGAACAGAACTTAAGTAAAAATGAAATTTTAGAATTGTATTTGAATAAAATCTTTTTTGGACATCGCTCTTATGGGGTTGCAGCAGCGGCGCAAGTTTATTATGGTAAAGAATTGAAAGACTTAAGTGTGTCCGAATGGGCAATGTTGGCAGCCATTCCCAAAGCTCCTTCCGTCAATAATCCCTTGACCAATCCTACCGGTGCGTTAGAACGGCGTAATTACGTGCTCAAACGGATGTATGAGTTGCAATACATTGATCAGACAGCGTATGAGCAAGCGATTAACGCGCCGTTAGCTGCCAAATTTGCCAATACGCCCATTGACATTGATATGCCGTATCTTGCTGAAATGGCTCGTGATTATATGCAACGCAATTATGGCGAGGATACCTATACCAAGGGCTATCGAGTGTATTTGACGGTTGATCCGCATTTGCAAGAAGTGGCGCAAAATTCTTTACGCAGTACGCTCATTGGATATAGCGAACGTCATGGTTATCGCGGCGCGAAACGGTTAGATAAGCAATTGAAATTGCCGACCGTTTTGGCAGACGCTGAAAAATTTGCCCACGAAGTATTGAAAAACATGCCGATACAAGGTAATTTACATCCCAGCATGGTGCTTGAAGTCAAGCAAAATTCAGTGATTGCCTATAATCTCAAGGTGAAACAATTTGAAATTCCTTGGAAACATCTGGCGTGGGCGCGCCGTTACATCAGTGATGAACGCGTGGGGGCGGCTCCCAAAACTGCTCATGATTTGGTGAAACGCGGTGATATCATCATGGCGCGCGAGATCATTGTGCCTCCTCCGTCAGAGAAAAAAGCCAAACTTGGAGATAAAGCTGACCCAAATGTCGTGAAAGTGGCTGATACGAAAGATAAAACCACGACAGAAGGTGAAGTGCAAAAACCAGTCGAAATCACGAAAGAATGGCGGTTGGCTGAAGTTCCTCAAGTTGAAGGGGCGTTTGTGGCATTGAATCCCAAAGATGGGACAGTATTGGCTTTGGCAGGCGGTTTTGATTTTTATCAAAGCAAGTTCAACCGCGTTACGCAGGCACAACGACAACCCGGTTCGAGTTTTAAACCATTTATTTATTCCGCTGCGTTGGACTATGGATTTTCGCCGACCACGATGATCAATGATGCGCCGGTGTCTTTCAAAGTGGGGAATAAAGTTTGGCGACCTGCCAATTACAGCGAAAAGTTTTACGGTCCCACCAGTTTTAGAACCGCGCTGGCACAATCGCGCAACTTGGTTTCCATTCGGATTTTAGCGGCAATCGGCATCGGTGCTGCGACTAAACATATTGTTAAGTTTGGATTTGATAAAGAAAAGATTCCACAAAATCTCACCACCGCCTTGGGCACTGCGGATTTGACTCCGTTAGAATTGGTGACGGGATTTGCCGTGTTTGCCAATGGGGGGCATCGAGTGGAACCTTATTTTATTCAACGGATTGAAGATGTTTACGGCAATATCATCTATCAGACAAGTCCTCCCCATGTGAGCAAGGAATGTCAGAAAATGAAGCTGAAAAAAGAGACCAAATCAGAACCATCTGCTGAAAAACCGCTGGAAACTCCGACAACAGTGCCAAAAGAACCGACTGTTGTAACGGATGCGGCGGGAATGCGTTGCGCGCCCCAAGCAATTCAGCCATTTAACGCGTGGACGATGAATTCGCTATTGCAAGATGTAGTTCGCACCGGGACGGCAAGACCGGCGTTAGCATTGAAGCGTAAGGATATTGCCGGCAAAACGGGCACCACGAATGATCAACATGATGCGTGGTTTTCTGGTTATAACCCGGACATTGTCGCGACGGCATGGATTGGGTTTGATCAACCGCGTTCCTTGGGTGAAAGTGAAACCGGTGGTCGCACTGCCCTGCCAATGTGGATTAATTTTATGCAAGAAGCCTTGAAAGGTAAACCTGAACGCGAGAATACTAGACCACCTAAAGGGGTCATCATGGCTAAAATCAATCCCAAAAATTTATTAAGCGGCAGTGGGAAAAGCGCGGATGGATTTGAGATTTTTACACCGGGGAATCTCCCTAATCGTCGCGCTAAATCCGTGTTGCCAAAAAAGCCTGTGGCTAAAGTTGATTCCGACGGCAATGCTAATAATACGGAAACAATTGAAAGTGGTGAAGATCGTCCGCGCCGAAAGGTGAATACCGATAGCAGACCGAGTGCAAAGCCCAGTCTGATTCCAGACCAATTATTTTAACGGATAGTGAATTTATGGTCAATGCCATTTTATTGATAATGATTGCCTACCTCATCGGCTCATTTTCTGCTGCAATTGTAGTGTGTTATGGAATGAACTTGCCCGATCCGCGCACCTTGGGCTCTGGCAATCCGGGCGCGACCAATGTGTTACGACATGGGGGAAAAAAAGCCGCATTGTTCACTTTTCTGTTGGATGTGGCAAAAGGAGTTGTCGCAGTCTTGCTGACTAAATGGTTGATTTATGAGCAGATGATTGCAACTCCCCTTGCTCCAGTCGAATTACTTGCCGGCGTAACTCTCGCGGTATTTTTAGGGCATTTATACCCCATTTTCTTCAAATTTCAAGGCGGAAAAGGCGTTGCTACTTTTTTCGGAGCAATCACCGCGTTAGTGTGGCAAGTGGGCGTGACTGCATTGGCTACGTGGTTGATTATCGCGGTATTATTGCGTTATTCCTCCCTCGCTGCCCTGAGCAGTGCTTTTCTTACGCCAATTTACATGGTCTTATTTGCACAACCGACAGAATATGTAATTTTAACCATCTTGCTGAGTTTACTCATTTTTTGGCGACATCGCTCGAATATTCGTAACTTGTGGTCGGGAACTGAAGGAAAAATTGGAAGCAAATCAACATGAACCAACCGATTTTTGATGTCATCATTGTGGGCGGTGGCTTGGTGGGGGCAAGTTTGGCGGCGAGTTTGCGTCATACCCCCTTGCGTATTGCGGTACTTGATCTGCAACCGTGGGCAACGGCAACGACGGAAGTGATCAGTTATGACGAGCGAGTGATTGCGTTAAATTACCTGTCGAAACAGATTTTGCAAGGAATTGGCGTGTGGCAGGAGGGCATGAAATACAGTGTGCCGATTCAACAAATTCACGTTTCAGAACAAGGGGGTTTCGGTTTCACTCGATTCATGGCTCAGGAATTGAATTTGCCGGCACTTGGTTATGTGATTCCTGCCAATCAATTATTACAAACAATTCAATCTGTTGTTACGCCCGACACTGCACCGAATATCACTATTTTTACGCCCGCCCAACTCGTTCAATTGCATTTCCAACCTGACTGTGTCACCGCGACCATCACCACCGGTACGATAACTCAATCGTTAGCTGCGCGTTTAATCATTGCCGCGGACGGGGGAAATTCGCAGGTGCGCCAATTGTTGAAGATTGAATGTCGCGAATTTCACTATGAACAGGCGGCAATCATTGCCAATGTGAGCACCGAATATCCTCATCAACAGATTGCTTATGAACGGTTTGGCAGGGCGGGAACGATTGCCTTATTGCCCTTGCAATCTAACTTATGCTCGCTGGTGTGGTCGGTGAAAACTGCACAACAAGATGAATATATGCAGTTGTCAGACAAAATTTTTTTAGCGCGCTTGCAACAACATTTCGGCTGGCGATTGGGGCGATTTCTCAAACTCGGACAGCGAGCGGCGCATCCATTGCGGTTGATGCACATTTCCCAATTAATTCAACCCCATGTTGCATTTATTGGCAATGCCGCGCATACCTTGCATCCGGTGGCGGGACAGGGTTTCAATTTAGGCTTGCGAGATGTGGCGAGTTTGGCGGATTTATTGAGTCAGACTGCACCCGAAGCGATTGGGAATCAAGAAATTTTGCAAAATTACGTCGCTCGACAACATCCTGATCATCAACGGGTCATCACGATAACCGACAGTTTAGTCAGAACTTTTTCCAGCGATTTATTGCCGATGCGTTGGGCGCGTAACCTCAGTTTATTGGCGATTGATGCCCTCCCGCCACTCAAAAAACTGTTTGTGCAACAAATGACTGGGCTTTCTGCTTATCCCTCACGACTCACCAGTGGTTTGACCGTGCAAGTTGAAACTAAGGAATAATATCATGATAGATTGGAACGAATTTGACTTTGAAACCGCAGCGGTGCGCGCCGGACAAGTGAGAACTGCCGAAGGTGAACACAGCGAAGCCTTATTTTTAACCTCCAGTTTTGTTTTCAACAGTGCCGCTCAAGCCGCCGCCCGCTTTTCCCACAAAGAAGAAGGCAATGTCTATTCCCGCTTCACCAATCCCACCGTTCGCAATTTCGAGCAACGTTTGGCAGCCCTCGAAGGCGGAGAATGTGGTATCGCAACGGCTTCGGGCATGGCAGCGGTCTTGACCACCTGTTTGGGCTTGTTAAAGGCGGGGGATCACATCGTTGCCTCGAAAAGTATTTTTGGCACCACGGTGAATTTATTTTCAGTTATCATGGCAAAGTTTGGCATTGACACGACTTTTGTCACTTTAACCGATGTTGCCGAGTGGGAAGCCGCGATTCGCCCCAACACTCAATTTCTATTTTTAGAAACACCGTCCAATCCGCTGACTGAAATCGCTGACATTCGCGCCTTGGCAGATTTGGCACATAAGCACGGTAAGTTACTGATTGTTGATAATTGTTTCTGTACGCCCGCGCTGCAACAACCATTAAAATTCGGTGCAGATATCGTGATTCATTCTGCGACCAAGTATTTAGACGGACAAGGGCGGTGTTTGGGCGGGGCAATTATTGGCACAGAAGAATTATTGATGAAAAATATCTATCCGATTGTGCGTTCTGCGGGCCCGTCGATGAGTGCGTTTAACGCGTGGATTTTTCTCAAGGGATTGGAAACATTACAATTACGGATGCACGCCCACAGTCAAAATGCTCTTGTTTTAGCGCAGTGGTTGGCACAACAAGAACAAATTGAACGGGTCTATTATCCCGGTTTACCCTCGCACCCTCAGCATGAATTGGCGAAAACGCAGCAACAAAATTTCGGCGGTATTCTGGCGTTTGACGTGAAGGGTGGACAAGCCGCAGCATGGCAACTGATTGATAGTACAAAAATTATTTCCATCACTGCCAATTTAGGCGACACCAAGACCACGATCACCCACCCCACCACCACCACGCACGGACGGCTGACCGATGAGCAACGCCAAGCCGCAAATATTAGCGATGGTTTAGTCCGGATTTCTGTCGGATTGGAATCGGTTGCAGATATTCAGCAGGATTTAGCCAGAGGCTTGAATTGATGAGTGATTCCGAGTCACCCAAAAAGATTGAATCGCTGACGTTGGAAAATTTCACCGTGTTTGAAAATGCCACGTTTGATTTTTGCCCCGTAATTAATGTGCTCATCGGAGAAAATTCAACGGGTAAAACTCATGTGTTGAAAGCTAGTTATGGCTTAATGGAATCGTTAGACTTTAATACAAATCGGAAAGTTCATACAAAAATTGAGATAGATGGTATGAAGGCAGTCAATGGTTTTGCCTCTTCCTCCTTTCAAAGTATCTTTAGGGCGGGACCAAATGAAACATTAATTCGTTTATTTTCAAAACGTCCTTCCCACACATTTCGTCATATACAAAAACCAATTGAAGAAAATTCATCTCACTTGTCCCTATCGCTTAGAGAAAACAAACATCCTATAACAATATCTCTTGAAATGATACAGAGAGGTGGTAGTAACAGTGCTACGTGGTCTGCTTCTGATGTCAAAGAATTTTCTTGGACTTACTATTATCTACCGTCTGATGATTTACTTTCAAAGAATGAATACTTTACGTCCCCTGACCAATATCGAAAAATCTCCTACGGCAAAATTTATCAAGATTTATTTCAAGCTCTTACTCGTCCATTTTTACCCCAAGAAGATTTAACCGAAGTGCAACCGATTTTAGACAGTTTGCAAACAATTATCGCTGGAGAAGATTGGAAAAAATCTGATTTTATCAAGCAAGAAAATGGACGTTTCTATTTTGAATTGCCCGAGGGAAAACTCGATGTTCATTTGATTGCCGATGGTTATCGCAAATTTGGGACATTATGGTATTTACTGCGTAACGGCTCAATTTCTAAAAATAGCATCTTATTTTGGGATGAACCAGAAACCAGCCTCAATCCGAAATTAACTCGCGAGTTAGTCAAAATTTTACAACAGCTTGCTGCGATTGGTGTGCAAATTTTCATCGCGACCCATGATTACTTGCTCAGTTATGAGTTGTCGCTTTTAAATGAATATCCGCAAGAAAATCAAGTCGATATAAAATTCTTTTCACTGCACAAACCCAGTCGCAATGCGGGTGTGGTGGTGGAAGCGGCAAAAACTTTGGCTGAAATTGATCACAATCCCATCATTGAAGCCTACGCAGCTTATCACGATCACGAATCAGCCCTTTTTCACGCATTGGAGAATCCATGACAGAGTTTAGCGAAAGTGGTTTAAAGTTCAAGTTTGGTGATGCGTGGCAAATTTTTCAGTTAGATGCAGCTAATCCACAAAGTGCCCATCGAGATTATCGAGAAGGCATTGCGAAAATTCAAAATACTAAAGCGGTTGATTTTGTTGGAATTTATCACAACACTTTGCATTTTATTGAAGTTAAGAATTTCAAACATCATACAATTGAAAATAAAGGTAGAATTCAAAGCAGCGAGTTAACCATTGAAATCGCACAAAAGGTTCGAGATTCAATCAGTTGTATTATTGCCGTCAGTAGAACATCAAGTGATCCTAGTTTTTGGCTACCTTATAAAACACTGTTGTGCGATCCCAATAAAATATTAAAAATAATTGTGTGGTTGGAACAAAACAGTTTGGATTCAGACAGTTTTCAAAAAAAACAGCATCAAAAATCAACTGCAACCATTGATCGGAATTATTTTAAGCCAAAACTGCGTTGGTTGACAACCAAAGTTTCTGTGGAAAATCAAAGTCATTTTGACTTACAAGATGTGACCGTAGAAAATTTATCAGACCCGCCGACTTGAGGTCGTACTTTACAAGTTAGGATAATCGAAAAAATTCAAGTTTATCATGGTTGGTAAATTTGTTCATTTTTCCAGCATCACAAGCGATTATTTTTAACCACAGTTCGGACAGTTTTCTACAACTACTTTTTAAAATCAATGAGTTACAGTTATGTTGCTCATTCGATAACCGATTGATATTAAAATATAATTTTGGAACTGTCCGAACTATCGTTATAACCGCCGTGCCAACAAATAAAATAAACTACGCAATGCCATGTTACTGTATCCTGCGAGATTACTAACAAGAATCGTTGTTTTGACCGCGCGCCGCGAAATTTTCACCTGTTTGCCATCGGTAAATTCTGGATGGGATTGAATTTTTCGTAAGGTTAACAATGCCATCACCAATGCCCACAGACAAAACCGCCGAATCCCCTGCTCATGACGCGGAATCAACAGCACATATTGCAATGCGTTTGATAAATGATGCTGGGCAATGTGAATCAATTGAGTCAAACCCTGTGTAAATTCATGAGGTTGTCTGTCAGGCGCAAGTTGTTGTAACTCAAAACCCAGTTCCGTGAATACCGATTGCGGCAACCAACACATTCCACGCGCTCGATCATCCCAGATGTCTTTCAAAATATTCGTCATTTGTAAGCCCTGCCCGAAGGAAACTGCCAAATGACGCAACTCGGTCTCGTGTTTAGCAATTTCAGGGGAATAATCACAAAATAGCTCCGTCAGCATTTCCCCCACAACACCGGCGACCACGTAACAATAACGATCTAATTCTGCAATATCCTTTAATCCAGCGAGACTGCTATGTCGTTGAAAATTAACCATTCCTTCGGTCATAATCCGCACACAACGAATTAACGCGGCTTGTTGGGAAGGTGTGAAACTGTGGGTGAGACGAATGACCCGCGGGATTTGTTCAATCAATTCTTGTTCCGCCAAGGACGCATTTGATAAGCTAGGCAATAAGTTATCACTCAATTGTTGCGCGGGCAGCACTCCGTCAAGCACTTGGATAAATTGTTGCGAAAAAATTGATTTTTGTTCCGGCGATAAATTGGGCTCGTCTTCAATGGTATCGGCAATGCGACACAATAAATAACCATTTCCCACCGCTTTGTATAAATTCGGAGGCAATTGCGGAATTGTCAGGGCAAAGGTGCGTGATACGCCTTGTAAAAGCCGCTGTTGATAGATTTCGTCTGTAATTGTGGTTATCATAAGCGAGTTTAAAGCAGATAATCTGCTACAATTCCAATGAAAATAGTCGCGCCCAACCAGTGATTGTTTAAAAAGGCTTGAAAACAATGCTTAGGCTCACGGTGACGAATTAACCAGTGTTGATAGAAAACAAACAGGGTGGCGGTGGCAAGTCCGAGAAAGTAAATGTGACCTAAATTTTCTTGAATTCCTATCATTATCAACAGGATAAATACCGCCAGTTGTAATAGCGCAATAATCAGTTTATCGGCATTTCCAAAGAGAATCGCGGTCGATTTTACTCCAATTTTTAAATCATCGGATTTATCCACCATTGCATACATGGTATCGTAAGCCACTGTCCAGAATAAATTCGCGGTAAATAACCACCATGCAATATTAGGAATTTCATTCAGTTGCGCGGCAAATGCCATCGGAATCGACCAACTGTATGCTGCCCCTAGGAAAAATTGAGGTAAGTAGGTGTAACGCTTGGTAAATGGATACATGGCTGCCAAAAGTAGGGCAATCGCAGAAAGTCGAATCGTCAAGTCATTGAGTTGCAGCACCAAGCCAAATGCGAGTAAACACAATATGATAAACAATCCTAATGCCTCTTTCGTGCTGACGCGACGGGTGGCTAGGGGGCGGTCACGGGTGCGTTGTACGTGGGGATCGAAATCCCTGTCAGCGTAGTCGTTAATGACACAGCCCGCGGAGCGCATCAACACCACGCCGGCGATGAAAATGAAGGTGATAAATACACTGGGTTGTCCGTTGCCTGCAAGCCATACCGCCCATAAGGTGGGCCACAGAAGCAAGTAAATGCCAATCGGACGATGCAGCCGCATGAGTAATGCGTATTGATACAAACGGTTAGAAAGATAGGCTGTGGATAACATGTCAATAAGGCATTAAATTTGCGTCATTAATGGAAAAGTGTTCTGATCATTTTAACATAAATCCAGCTTAAACTGAGTTTTGCAAATAAGTTAATTAAAAATTAACAAGTTAGTTTGATTGAGTGCATCAGAAGAGACTTGACCAATGAACAATAAACACGTATTATTTATTAAGTAATGCGATGCGGTTTAAACCTGTGATGCATCAATTCAGATGACATTTTAGTGAGGCAACAGTGAGAACGGACAACATGAATCCTGTCGGAAGCGATAAGTTATCAATCCTCAGTGAGTTAAATACGGATAAAATGTTCCATTTACGCTTTAATGTGTCGTTAAATCTACAGAGTACAATTAATATTCTAAATGATTTTTGCTCGGACATTCAACATTTTTCCTACGCCAAACTGGCAGCATTACGTTTACCGGGGATTACGCTACAAGTCAATGCGAAACACCATGAATTGAGTTTGGTTGTGAGCAGTGAGGAACATTATCAAACATTGTTGTGGCATCTCACCCCAGATAAGCGTATTTATCAACTGCTTGCCATGCACTTCAATAAAATTCACATCGGTTTCGGGGTACAAAATGAACCCGTCAGCAACAGCATTTATTTACAAACCATTTCACTGCATTCTGAAGTGACAACCCGTGATTTGCGTGACGTGGATAAATTGGGGGCAAAATTGCGTAGAACTTTAAACGTTGCATTACAAGGACATATTGGAGTGCTTCAATTAAGCCATGCCCATGATTTTGAACACCTAGAAGCACTATGGCAACGCGGGCGAATCGAGCAACTGATTCAAAAATATAGTATTGTGCCGTTTGACGATGGCAATGAACAGATTATTAAATTTTGGCGACCTCGCGCGCTTAAATCTCACGAGCAAGTGGTTATCGTGGTAGAATAGATGACAGTAACACTACGCTATTTGACCAACTTCTTGATTACTGCTATAACTCATTGAAATTATAGCTTGATCGTATTGTAACTGTCAGCTTTACCATACTAACCAAGAGAATAAAAAATCTCATGAATACTGATTTATTCCAACAAAAAATAGCGTTACTCAAACAACGAGAACACGCCAACCTTATCGCAATTCAAGCGATTGAACAATGGATTCTCTCCAACATCAGTAATATTGCTAAAATCCATCGCATTATCCCCCCCGTGGTTGCTGAAGATACCCAAATTCCGTTATCCATACTCATTCCAGAATTTCTTTATGCCGTGTTCGGCGGTTTATTTGATTTAAATTGGAATGTTCATTGTCCACGTTGTTATGGAGTCACCTCTTCCTACCAAAAATTAGCACAAGCCCATCATCGTTCTTATTGTAAAATGTGCGAAGCTGAATTCAAGGCAGATTTTGCCCAATGGGTTGAAGTCACATTCTCGCTCAACAAAGCCATTGATGATCGTGAATTTCCCCCGTTATGCTCGCCACCCAACACTATCAAGGTTTATTATCAGATGGGAGCTGACTATCTACAAACCATCAGTGGCACGGAAAAGTTTGAACAAACAGGAGTTTATGCTTACAAATGCCCCTTGACTGGTTCAAAGGGAACATTGCTCATTGAAGGAGACTTTACTGAAGAAATTCAAGAAGTTAATCTATCTCAATTAGCCAATGCGACGTTTACACCGGATAAAATTCATGCACGCCCCGGAATGCTCAAAATCAATCTGACCAATCTTGCCTATCCACTGTCAGGATTACAAGCTCACATCATGCCCTTGCCTGAAATTACTGAGGAATATTTGCCGCCGCAATTGACGGGTCTAGCCCTGTTTCACTATCCAGAATTTCGCCAACTGTTTGGTCATCAAGTATTATCACAACGGGAACAATTACAAGTGGCTTCCGTGACCACCGTATTTACCGATATTACGGGTTCAACGCAGATGTATGAAAAACTGGGCGATGCGACGGCGTACAATATTGTCCGGGATCATTTCGACATTCTATTCAAACAGATAGAACAACATCGCGGTATCGTGATCAAAACTATCGGTGACGCAGTGATGGCTTCATTTACCCGGAACGACGCGGCATTACGCAGTATTTTCATGGCGTTACAAGAATTTACCCGGTATAATCAAACGCAACCACTAGAAGCTCAAGTCTATATCAAGGTGGGCATTCACTGCGGTACTGCGATCTTGGTGAATTTAAACGAAAAATTGGACTATTTTGGTTCAACCATCAACAAAGCCGCTCGGATTCAAGCCATTGCCAGCAGTGATGAAATTTGTGTCTCAGAACAAGTCTGTCAAGACCCAGCTTTTTTTAACACCTTGAAAGAACTCGGTATCTCTCAAGTGAGTCGCCATGCTGTGAATTTAAAAGGCATTGATGGAGTGCAGACTATCTACAAAATAGCTCTAAATAAAACAATGGATAATTTCTCCCTATCAAGTTTAACTCAGTGATATGATCAAAGCTATTGATTTGAAGATATTGCAATCAGTCACTTCTAAAAACAACAAATGATATGATGAAAAAAATCATTGTAGGCATGTCTGGAGGGGTGGATTCCTCTGTCGCGGCACTACGCCTGCAACAACAAGGACATGAAGTTGCTGGATTATTCATGAAAAATTGGGAAGAAGATGATACCCAAACTTATTGCAGTGCTGCCGAAGATTTACGCGATGCCCAAGCGGTGTGCGATAAATTAGCGATTCCGCTGCATCTCGTTAATTTTTCAAGCGATTATTGGGACAATGTATTTTCTCAGTGTTTGCAAGAATACCAAGCCGGGCGCACCCCAAATCCGGATGTTCTATGTAACCGTGAGATTAAATTCAAAATTTTTTTAGATCATGCCCTACAATTGGGCGGTTCAGCCATTGCGACCGGACATTATGTGCGTGTGGCACAGCGGGAGGATAAATTTGTACTTTTGAAAGGTTTAGACCCAAACAAAGACCAAAGTTATTTTTTATATACTTTAGGACAGCAAGCTCTGGATAAATCACTGTTTCCGATTGGTGAGTTACATAAAAATCAAGTGCGCGAACTGGCAACACAAGCCGGTTTAGTCACTTCGGCGAAAAAGGACAGCACCGGCATTTGCTTTATTGGCGAACGTCCGTTCAAGTTGTTTTTAGAGCGTTTTTTACCCGCGCAACCCGGTGACATGATGACTCCCGACGGCACAATACTTGGAAAACATGATGGCGTGATGTTCTACACGTTAGGACAACGGCAGGGCTTACATATCGGCGGCATGACCCATAGCAATGGTGAACCGTGGTATGTAGTCGGAAAAGATATAAAAAACAATCGTCTAATCGTCGCCCAAGGACACGATCACCCGCAATTATTCAGTCACGGTTTACACGCCGAACAATTGTCATGGATTACCACCCCGCCGCCGCAACTCCCTTATCATTGCCACGCTAAAACCCGTTATCGTCAACCCGATCAAGCCTGTTGCATCACACAATGGACAGAAACCGGTTGTCAAGTGCAGTTTCAATCTCCCCAACGTGCTGTGACTCCGGGGCAATCTGTGGTATTTTATCAAGAGGATTGCTGTTTAGGTGGGGGTATTATCACGGATACATTTTAGAGGAACTATCAATGTCACAACATTATTTTTACAAAGCGATGGACAGTCGTGGGCGATTGACGCAAGGACAAATTAGTGCCAATAATGTCAATGACTTAGAGGCACGACTCGAACGCATGGGATTTGACCTGATTGATTACAAATTGCAAAAAGATCGGCATTCACGCTTTGGCAAGGTGACACGGCAAGATTTGATCACTTTTTGTTTCACGATGGAGCAACTCACTCGTGCTGGTGTGCCGATTATGGCGGGTTTGGAAGACATGCGCGACAGTTTGCCCCAGTCCCGATTACGCGAAGTTGTTTCCAGTTTGATTGAAAATATTCAAGGCGGAGAAAATTTATCCGAAGCCATGCGTCACTTTCCCGATGTATTTGACCAAGTGTTTGTTAGTTTGGTGAGTGCGGGCGAACACAGCGGTAACATGAGCAAAGTTTTTGAACATTTAACCGAAACATTGAAGTGGCACGACGAATTGATCGCAAAAACCAAAAAACTTATTATGTATCCAACCTTTGTGGGTATCGTGATCGTTGGTGTATTCTTCTTTTTGATGATGTACCTCGTACCCCAATTAAAACAATTTTTTGAAAGCATGGGCAAGCAACTCCCTGCTCACACTCGTTTTTTATTGCAACTTTCAGATTTTATCGTGGCTTATTGGTATATCGTGCTCTCCTTGCCAATTTTTGCAACAGTTGGATTACATTTTGGTCTGCGCTATAGCAGTCGCTTAAGATTCGCATTTGATCGGATTAAGTTGCGTATTTGGATTATTGGACCAATTTTGGAAAAAATCATTTTGGCACGGTTTACTAATTTTTTTGCACTGCTGTTTAGCTCAGGAATCACGGTGCTGGACAGCTTACAAATCAGTAAAAAATTGGCAGGGAACGTAGTCATTGAGGCGGCAATTCAACGAGTTATCGACCAAATTGCAGACGGCGTGGGGATCAGTGAAAGTTTTGAACGAGCGCGGCTTTTTCCACAATTGGTGTTACGCATGGTGAAAATCGGTGAATCGACCGGCGAACTGGATTCCGCGCTGTTGAACGTGACATATTTTTATAATCGTGAGATTCGCGATTCGATAGACCGAATTCAAACCATGATTGAGCCATTAATGATTGTTATCATGGGTTTACTGTTGGGTTGGGTGATGTTATCGGTATTGGGACCGGTGTATGACATGATCTCGAAATTTAATTTTTAATCAATAAATTATCTCTCATTGAATTTTTCATGCAACAATCGTTCGGACAGTTTTTCGTCATTATTTGCGAAATCAATACGTTGAAAGCATTAATGTTGATTTGCCAACCTGTTGAAATTTCAATAAAATTTTAAAACTATCCGAACCACTGAAATCTGTCAGATTTCTGAAATTCAGGTTTAACTGAAAAATACTGCCATCCAATATCTTTTCGGAATAATGATTCCTCCCGCGCTTCTCTTGTCAATTATCGCAAAAAACCAAATGTGAAAATGACATCGCCAAAATCCGATGTAAAACAATAAGTAAAATCAAGAAATTGTCAATTTTATCTACTTGGATAGAAAAAACAATATCGCCGCGGAAAATTTCAAAAATCAACGCGCCTGCTTAAAAAAGTCCATCCACTTTTAATCAAAATAATACCCGTTGTACTATGCGCTTGATCTCTGGTGAATGGATAGCTATAATGCTCGTTATATATTTTTATACATAACGAAAAATCATGGTCATCGGGAGCGACATTCATGATAAAACTTGAGATAAGCTGCATTTTATTACTCGTATCCTGTACAACTTCTACCAGTATCGCTCAGGAACAAGACAATATTTTCACTTTGGGCGAAGTGGAAGTAACGGCGACGCGGAAAGAACCGATTAATCAAGGCGCGGTGCGTGTTCTTGGGCAAGAAGAAATGCACTTACGTCAACAAGATACGGTCGGACAAGCTCTTGCCTTATTGCCGGGAGTGAATACTTCTAATTTTGGTGCAAGAAATGAACAAACTGTTTATATTCGAGGGTTTGATCTCCGCCAAGTACCTATTTTTGTCGATGGAATTCCGATTTATGTTCCCTACGATGGTTACGTTGATCTGGGACGCTTCACCACATTTGATTTGTCGAAAGTTGAAGTATCGAAAGGATTTAGCTCGGTTTTATATGGGCCCAATACCTTGGGTAGTGCGATTAATTTAGTTACGCAAAAACCCCGTAAACCGCTGGAAGGTAACGTTGGTGGGGGAATTTCTTTTGATGATTCGGGTCAACAGGGTTATCGGAGTTATTTAAATATTGGTTCTCGTCAACCACTTTGGTATATTCAGAGCAATATCAGTTATTTAGATGAAGATCATTTCAGCGTGCCCGACGATTTCATTGCCACTGCAGTGGAAGACGGTGGCAAACGGGATAATTCCTATCGCCAAGATCAAAAACTCAATCTTAAAATTGCCTATACGCCGAATGCAAATGATGAGTATTCTTTAAACTATATTAATCAACAAGCTAAAAAGGGCACGCCACCGTATGCGGGTAAGGACAGCTCCATCAAGCCGCGATTTTGGCAGTGGCCCTATTGGGATAAGGAAAGTTTGTATTACATTTCTAACACCACACTGAATAATGGCGCAGTTCTCAAGGGGCGGTTGTATTACGATACCTTTAAAAACAGCCTGTTTAGTTATGACGATCAAACTTATACCAAGCAGGTGAAACCGTATGCGTTTAAAAGCGATTATAACGATTACAGTTATGGTGGGAATGTGGAATTGGGATTGCCAGAATTTCATGGTAATGCGCTGAAATTTTCTTTATTTTTCAAAGATAATGTGCATCGTGAGCGGACGACGGGTGTGCCATTGTTGCGATTCAAGGATCGTACTTATTCCCTTGCTGCTGAAGATAGAGTACGTTGGTCGCCTTCCCTCAGCATGGTTGCGGGTATGAGTTTCGATCACCGCCAAAGTTTGGAAGCGCAAGATTATAACAGTCAAACTCAAACCATCGGTGATTTTGCCACCATGAAAAAATCTGCGTGGAATCCGCAAGTTGGTTGGTTTTATGACCTGACAAAACGCGATGCCGTGAGACTGACATTATCCCGTAAAACCCGTTTTCCTACCATTAAAGATCGCTATTCTTACCGTCTTGGTGCGGCTATTCCCAATCCCGACTTGACTCCAGAATCGGCAAATCATCTGGAAATTGGCTACAGCGGTTTTCCGGAGGCATCGACTTATGTGAATACTTCGTTGTTTTATAGCAAGGTTTCCGATTTGATTCAAGCAGTTAATCTCATGCCAAATTTGTATCAGCTTCAAAATATTGGCAAAGTAACGCAGCGGAGGTTGGAATTGGATATTCGCCATTATTCACTTGATCCGGTTGAAATTGGGGCAAATTACACCCTGTTGGATCGTAAAAATGACAGTAATTCAAATATTTATCTCACGGATACGCCCAAACATAAATTTATGGCTTATGCCAATTGGAAGATCATACCCGCGTGGTTAGCAACGGTAAATTTTGAATATAACTCAAAACGTTACAGTTCCAGTAATGGCAAACGGATCGCAGAAGGTTTTCATGTTGTGAATTTACAAAGCACGTACCAGTTGAAACAGACTGAATTTGGCGTGGGCATTACCAACTTACTTGACGAATATTATGAGTATTCTGAAGGTTATCCTGAGCGAGGACGGCTCTATTCTCTGTGGTTTAAACATTCGTTCTAACAGCAAGTGTGACTGTCAAGACTGGGGAAATTTAAACAACCAGTCTATTTTCAATTAACTAGGACTTTCCAATGGTTATTATCTGGCGACAGAAATGGCAGGCTTTGGATTTGTGATTAATCCTGAGTATTTACAACAACATCAATTGCCCGCTCCAAAAACGTGGTTTGATTTAGCGCAACCGATTTACGCAACTCACCTTGCTTTTCCCATTCCTTCCAAAGTGGGTTTCGCCCCTGCAATCATTGATTTCATTTTGCAAGCCTACGGATGGCAAGCGGGTTGGGCATTACTCAGTGAAATTACGGCAAATGCCTATTTAATGGATTTTAGCCAAGGGGAAACGGTGGTTGATCGCATCGCGGGCGGTAAAAATGGCATTGGTTTAAGCATTGATTTTTTTGTAGCCGCCAAGATCGCTAACGGTGCCGCGCTGAGTTTTACTTATCCCAAAATCACTGCTTATTCACCCGCTTACGTCGCCATCACTGCAAAAACCACCGCGCGTCCAGAAGCCCAACAATTCGTCGAGTTTTTACTCTCTGATTCGGGACAAAAAACGTTGTTCGATCCAGATATTAGAAAATTGCCAGTTCGTCCTGCGATTTATCAAGATGCTCCCAAAGGTTATTACAATCCTTTCGTAGCAATTCAAGCGATGGACAATTTTGTGTTTGATAATCAACTCGGTATTGCATCACAGGGCATCACCGTCGCTTTATTCGATCAATTATTTACGCAGCGTCAAGTACAACTCAAAAAGTTATGGCAAACCTTGCAGCAGGCAGAAAATCTGTTGAAACATCAATATGATCCTTATTTATGGCACCAACTGCAACAAGCTAAAAAATTGGCTATCAATACCCCATTGACTGCTGCCGATGCTGCCAATCCCGCGTTACAACAAATTTTCGCGCAACGCAAAACCGCCGCAGAATTTGAAACCCAAGCGATTACTATTGAAAAACAATGGGGTGCGATAATTGATCGAAATTATCAAGATGCCCTGAAACTAGCTCTCGACATCATCGCTACTTATTAATCAGGCGCGCTTCTATTATGAAAACGTTTTATTTTCAACCCTGTTTGATTTATCTGACCGTTGCATTGTCTGTGACGGGAACAGAAGCGGCAGAAAATTATTTCACAACTGACGCAACTCGTGACGCATTTTCGCAACCGATTCCCAATTTAACCGAGTCCCAGCGGCTACAATTTTTTCAAGGTCGTCGTCTCTTTCAACAAGTCTGGTTAATTAGTCCTTCGAGCAGTGAAGAAAGTGCGGCGATTGATGGCTTGGGAGCGGTGTATAGAACCGGTTTGACATCTTTAAAACCAAACCAAACAGGTTTATACCGGA
>DYNO01000142.1:0-6722 GCA_020721025.1 Thiomargarita sp.
GTATCATGTACCGTTAGCTTCGTAAAGTGGCACAGCAAAAACATACTATATCATCATTAATCAAATTGCTAATCACTGTTATGAACCTCTATCAATTACGGTAAACAACTGATTTCAGTCGCAGGGAGTCAATGTCAATATTCAGTTATTGGTGATTCAGTCGTATATAGCAATATTAAACTAAATACAGTTGTTTCGGTAACAGGAACTAACTCATTTTTAGGCTCAATTTTTAATGCGTTACGATAAGTATCTAGGGCTTCGTCTAACTTCCCTTGTTTTTCGAGAACACATCCCATACTATGCCAAGCATCCTCATGTTTAGGATTGATTTCCAGCAATTTGTGATAAACAACTAAGGCTTCGTCTAATTTTCCCTGTTCTTCCAAAATATATCCTATCATATCCCAACTGGTTTCATCTTCAGAATTAATCTCTTTGTTCTCAGAGAACGGCAACACCAAAATTTCCACCTTCGTATTTAAATATTCCAGCGGAATTTTCACCATGTAATCTTGGGTTTGTTTGAGGCGTAATAATTTCTCGCAGCATCGTAAACTCCAATAAGTTAGAATCTATCGAATTTTAGCATTTTTTTGTCTGAATCAGAATTGACGGAATTTGAGAATTTTCAGAATAACGGCAACGACCTGTTTATTTTTAGCCTCTCATCTTGCTTTTCATTCTGCAAATTCTAAAATTCTGTAAATTCTGATTCAGACAGAAAGCAAACCTTGAGCTGCATCGTGGTGTCCATCCTTTTCATTAAAAAGTGCCACCCAAACATTCGTGTCAAAAATGCTGTTCATGGATAAATCAACTCATCCAAATTTTGACTATCGGTTGGTGTGCCTTGATAAGTAAGACGTTTGAGCATTTCCTGCTTAGTGTATTTTTACTATCGTGCTATTCTTCCGTTCACAATGATTTTTTAGATTCTGCTTGAGAAGTCGCGGGGGAAAGTTTTGACATAAAAATTAATGGGTAACGTCGCCAACTGAAATAATAATTGAACAGAATGCCGCTGAGAATCAAGGTTAACACGTTGATCAAGAGCGGAGTCAGCAAAAATTGATAACCCAATGCGTGAATTTCCTGCCCACCCAAAACCGCAGTTAAAGTCGTCGCCGCGCCGGGAGGATGAAAACAATGGAGATAATTCATTGTGATAACTGCGAAACTTACCCCCAACGCCGCCGCAAGATTGACATCGCTCACCCATTGATAACAACTAATTCCAATCAAACCTGAAATCAAATGTCCCCCGATAATTGCCCAAGGTTGCGATAACGCACTGTGTGGATTGGAAAATAAGATAATTGTCGATGCCCCAATCGCAGCAACCAACAACGGCTGATCACTGGCAGCCATAAAATGCTTGCTTATCCACAAGATAGCCAAGATCGTCACCAACGAACCCAACATCACAATCAATTGTTCAATGTGATCCAGCGTTGTGGTGGTGATTCGCCAACGGTAGGCAAAAAGTTCACGGGGGGTCATGGCATCAGGCAGCCTTCTTGAGTAAAATTTCTAAATCTTTGTCAGCGTCGCTGGTCAAGTGTAAATCGAAATTATCAATCAAAAATTGCAAAATGTCTTGATTGACGAATTGGGGTGGTTTCGGTCCGATGTAGATGTTTTTAATCCCTAAACTGAACAATGCGAGCAAAATAATCACTGCTTTTTGTTCTAACCAACTGAGCACAATTGCGACAGGTAAGTTATTGATTGGCGTGTTTAAAGCCTGACTTAATGCCAACGCGATATGCACTGCCCCGTTGCTGTCGTTACATTGCCCCAAATCCAAATAACGCGGAATACCCGTTCCCGGCACTGTGCCAAAATCGACATCGTTGAAGCGAAATTTACCACAACTTGAGGTAATAATAACCGCATCCTGTGGCAAAGCCATTGCCATTTCACGATAATAATTCCCTTCCTTGCCCGGCGCATCACATCCCGCGATCACGAAAAAGTTCTTCACTTTCTGTTGCTTAATCGCATCCAAAATATCTGGCGCAAGGGTTAAAATCGTTTTGTAATGATGTCCCGTCACTAAGGTTTGTTGTCCTTCAAATCCGGTGATTTCTGGCAAACTCAAGGCTTTGGCGATCACTTCAGAAAAATCATCATTTTCAATCCGTTGCACGCCTTCCGTCCCGACCATTTTGTAAGTAAACAACCGCTCGCCGTAAGTGTGTCTTTCTTTCAGCGGTTCGATACAATTCGTTCCCACAATAATCGCTCCTTGCCATTTTGAAAACAACTTGGTTTGATCATGCCACGCGCCGCCGATATTTCCCTTAAGATGCGGATACTTGCGTAATTCGGGATAGCCATGTGCTGGCAACATTTCAGAATGAGTGTAAATATGAATTCCCTTGCCTTCCGTCGCTTCCAACAATTTTTTCAGTAAATCTAAATTATGCCCGGTAATCAAAATCGCCTTGCCTTCCGCCTGATTTTGCGAAATCCGCACGGGAGTCGGAATGCCAAACGCATGGGTATGTGCATCGCTCAACAAATCCATCACTTGCACGCCCGCCTGCCCAATTTTCATCAACTGCGCAATGTGTTGATCAAAATTGAAATTTACATTTGTCATGGTGAAATAGAGCGTATCTGAAATCACGTCATCCACCGCTGTCGTATTCGCACCCAATTCGCGGGCATGTTCGCGGTAAGCTGCCAACCCTTTTAAACCAAATATCATCAGGTCTTGTAATCGTGCCAACGTCGCGTTTTTTCCACATGTCCCCAAATCCTGACCTTTTGAACCACAACCATTCGGGGCACTCATTTCGCATTGGTAGCAAAACATTGCATTTTCTTGATTTGACATGATATTCTAATGACTCCTGATACTTTGTAACGAGAAAATTTAGGTTTTCAGTGTAACTGAGTCGCGGCATTTTTCCCTTGACCTAGATCAAGTAGCATAGAATTTTAGTGCGCCAAATAACATTCTAATTCACAATAACTGCTTTCGAGTTATTTTAAACCTGACAGATTTGAATCTCTGAAAAATGATTGTCATGGAACTTTTTCTTTTTTCTCCGTCATCTTTTCACGTAACTGACTGATCATCTGTACAAAAGGTCGATTACGCTGCAATACATCCGGCAACTGAGCTATCGCTGCTGTGGCACTGGCGGCATCGACAAATTGATGATAAATCAATCCCCAAACAGCATTTTTCTCAGACCCGCTGCGATAAATATATAAATTTGTCAAAATAGGCTGTAACTCCGGTTTTCGTAAAAATTTCGCCAATTCTTCCAATTTTCCTTCCATCACCTGCATCACTTGAATTGTATAATAATCTGAATTTACCGTCGCCAACCATTGTGCTGTTGCCAATTGACGTTGTTGTAATAGTTTGTCTGTTATCAAATAATTCATCGTTGACGGTGCAGTAACAGCGGTTGTGGGAGTTGCACTTAATTCTTGTTGCTGCTGATACCAATAAATTGAAATACCTAATAAAATTGACAACACAATGATAAAAATCATGATAGATTCCCGCTGAGTCAGTGCAATGCACGAAAATCCCGAATCTCGCGCCGCCATGCAAACATGTTTCACAGTGACGAGAGACATATTATCGGAATACGCAGCTAACAAAGCTTTATCCGCCAATATATTGATTCGCCGAATTAAACCTTGAGAAATTTGACTGAGCCGCTCCACTGCTTTTTGCGTAAAAACGGGCTGTCCCTGATATCCGGCGGTGCCCATCCGAAAATGTAAATAATCTGCGATATCTTTGGTATGCAGTGCGCGCAAATAAAAACGATGAGTGATGCGTTCCCGAAGTTGGCGAATGCTTGGCGTGGCGAGATTTGTGTCTAATTCCGGCTGTCCGAAAAGTACAATTTGCAATAATTTATGCTGGGTGGTTTCCAAATTACTCAACAAACGAATCTCTTCCAACGTCTGCAACGGCATTTCCTGCGCTTCTTCAATGAACACCACCACTTGTTGATGCGCGGCATGTTTCTCTAATAATTTATTTTGCAACAGATGAATGACTTCTAAACGATGCGTTTGTGGCGTGATAGGTAATTGAAGTTCAAAGGCAATCGCGTGTAAAATCATTTCCGGTTGCAGACGCGGATTCAGCAAATAGACAATTTCGATATGTTTGGGTAAATTTTGCTCCAACATGCGACATAACATCGTTTTCCCGCTGCCAACTTCGCCCACCAATTTGATAATCCCTTCACCGTGACAGATGGCGTATATTAAGGCTTCCAGCACCAAACCCCGATCCCCGCCGCGATAAAATAATTGTGGGTCGGGCGTGATTTTAAACGGAGGATAATTTAAGCCAAAATGTTGATAATACATAAGATATTTTCAGTTTAATAGGAAAACGGCGATTTATTTGAATACAGAGTGAATATTGAGCAAAATGTTCATTTTGAATCACAGTGATGGACGTGATAGGCGAATGATTGAAGGTATTATAAAGGGAATCAAGGACTTTTATCAATACGATGGATTTAATCATTCCGTCAAATTTTAGACATGTCAATTGTGTACAATCCCAATTTCTACATTCAACTCAAATATCACTTTACTATGTCAGAAAATTCTTGGATTGCTTCCGCTCGTGAATTGTATAATATTGAACATTGGGGTCATGGCTATTTTGACATCAATGACAATGGCGAAATTGTTGTCACGCCACTTCCTGACCATTCTAGCATTAATTTGTATGAATTGGCGCAAACGTTTACCGCACAAGGATTATCTTTGCCCGTATTGGTGCGTTTCTCAGATATCTTGCATCATCGGGTCGAAAGTCTCTGTAGCGCATTTTCTCACGCTATGCAGCAGGAAGATTACCACGCCACTTATACTGCGGTGTATCCTATCAAGGTGAATCAGCAACATCATGTTGTGAAAGAAATTTTGAAATCTGGACAGGGACGGGTGGGTTTAGAAGCGGGCAGTAAACCGGAATTGATGGCAGTGCTCGCGCTGGCACCGGCGGAAGGTGGAATTGTAGTTTGTAACGGTTATAAAGATAGAGAATACGTGCGTTTAGCCTTGATTGGGCAACAAATTGGCTTGCATCCCTTTTTGGTCATCGAAAAAGCCTCAGAAGTGCAACTTATCATCGAAGAATCTCAAAAATTAGGCGTTATTCCCAGACTGGGTGTGCGGGTGCGTTTGGCTTCTATTGGGGCGGGAAAATGGCAAAATACCGGTGGCGAAAAAGCCAAATTTGGATTGTCGGCAACCCAAGTGCTTGATGTATTGCAATTAATTAAGAATGCTGGATTGATTGAGTCCGTACAATTGATGCACTTTCACATGGGTTCGCAAGTCGCTAATATCCGTGATGTGCAACAGGCTTTGCGGGAAGCAGCGAGATATTACGCCGAGTTACGGGCGGTGGGCGCGCCGATTCAGACGGTTGATGTGGGCGGCGGTTTGGGGATTGATTATGAGGGAACTCGGTCGCGCAGTGCTTGTTCCATCAATTACAGTATGGAAGAATATGCGAATAATGTCGTGCATGAATTGGCGGAAATTTGTGCAACCTACCATTTACCCCATCCGAATATTATTACTGAATCCGGACGGGCGATGACGGCGCATCATGCTGTTTTGGTGACGAATATTACCGATGTCGAACATGCCCCTCGTCAACAACCCAGCGTGCCGGCGGCGGAAGCTCCCAATATTTTGCGTCATCTGTGGCACAGTTTACAGCATTTAAATCAACGGTCTGCGTTGGAAACTTATCATAATGCGGCTTATTGGTTGGGGGAAGCGCACAGCATGTTCACGCATGGTTTATTGAATTTGAATCAACGGGCGCAGGCAGAGCAATTGTATTATGCTATCGGTTGGAAAGTGCGCGAACTGCTTGAAAATAGTCAGGTTCGTGCCCATCGTGACGTGGTGGATGAATTGGATGAGAAATTGGCGGATAAGTATTTTTGTAATTTTTCATTGTTTCAATCCGTGCCAGATTCATGGGCAATTGATCAAATTTTCCCCATCATTCCCTTGCAACGTTTGAATGAACCATTGAATCGTCGCGCCACTTTGCAGGATTTAACGTGTGATTCGGATGGACGTTTTGACAATTACGTCGATAGTTCTGGGATAGAGACCAGTTTATCCGTGCATGAACTTCGGGATAACGAGCCGTATTTATTGGGAATTTTTTTAGTGGGGGCGTATCAGGAAATTTTGGGCGATATGCACAATTTATTCGGTGACACGTATTCGGTCAATGTCCATCTCAATGCGGACGGGAGTTATGAATTGCTCGATCCGGTGGAAGGGGACACGGTAGAAACCATGTTGCGTTATGTGCATCTTGACCCTAGTATGTTGCGTAATACTTATCGCAAACGTTTGCAAGCCGCACCGTTGACCGCTGAACAACGCCAAATTTATCTGCGTGAGTTGGAGTCTGGATTGATGGGTTATACTTATTTGGAATAAAATTGAAAACAATCGTTTAACCCAGTGAATCGTTTTTTATCACGTTTCTGTCTGAATCATGGTTGTGGCTTGATCACTAAATGGTTGCGGCTTGATCATGGCATGGTTGTGGCTTGATCACTAAATGGTTGTGACTTGATCATGGCATGGTCGCGGCTTGATCCCTAAAGGGTTGCGGCTTGATCCCTAAAGGGTTGCGGCTTGATCCCTAAAGGGTTGCGGCTTGATCCCTAAAGGGTCGCGGCTTGATC
>DYNO01000142.1:6822-8709 GCA_020721025.1 Thiomargarita sp.
TGCCGATTTATCCATTTATTCTGCGTGGAGTCAATTTATTGGGCATTGATTCTGCGGCGCGTCCGATGGAAATGCGTTTAGAATTGTGGGACTTGATGGCGAATGCGTGGCGAGTATCCGATGCGGTATTGTCAGAAATTGGGATTGATACCACGTTGGAAGAATTGAATACGGTGTATATTGACAAGATTTTACAGGGCAAGGTACGCGGGCATGTCGTGGTCACGTTGTAAATTGAGTAAAATTTTGGCAACTTTAGCGTAAGTCATCATGCAAAATACGCTACACTATCCGTTCGTGCAGATAACACGCTGACGCGAAAGTATCAATTGTAGTGCTGTTTCTATTTTACAAACCAAAGGCGGCTTGTGTGACTGGTCAAACTTCTTCTCATCTCGTCGATAAATATCAAAGAAAAATAAACTATTTACGAATTTCTGTCACCGACCGTTGCAACCTTCGTTGCGTCTATTGCATGGGTGAGCAGGTGAAATTCTTGCCTCGCGCGCAATTATTGACCCTAGAAGAATTAGAATTAGTCGGGCGCATATTTGTTGAGTTGGGCGTGACAAAAATTCGTCTTACGGGTGGCGAACCGCTGGTCAGAACCAATGTATTACAATTATTCCAAAAATTAGGACAACTGACGGGTTTAAAGGAACTTTTATTAACGACTAACGGCGTGTTGCTCGATAAATTGGCAAAGCCACTGGTTGAAGCAGGAGTCAAACGGGTCAATATCAGTTTGGATAGTTTGCGACCGGAACGCTTTGCAGCAATCACTCGGAATGGCAAATTATCAGAGGTATTGCGCGGTATTGAAGCGGCATTGGACGCGGGTTTTCAAGGTATCAAGCTAAACACAGTGATCTTGAAACATCGCAATCATGATGAAATTATTGATTTGGTTGATTTTGCCGTAGCACGGGGGATTGAAATCAGCTTTATTGAAGAAATGCCGATTGGCAATATTGGCGATCATGATCGGGCGGAAGTCTATTATTCCAGCGATGAAATTCGTCGAGATATTGAACAAGCCTTTACCTTGCTACCTTCTGCGCGTAATACGGGAGGACCGGCGCGATATTTTCAAATTGTAGGTACGTCGAGTTTTGTCGGCTTTATTTCCCCCCACAGCCATAATTTTTGTGACACCTGTAATCGCGTGCGTTTAACGACGGAAGGGCGATTATTGCTGTGTTTGGGGCAGGAAAATTCCATTGATTTACGGCGAGTTATCCGCGCCCACCCCGGCGAAACTGAGCCATTAAAACACGCGATTACGCAAGCCATGTTAATGAAACCCAAGGGACATGATTTTGATTTAACTCAAGAATCTCAAGTTTTGCGTTACATGAATATCACCGGAGGATAATATCGTGACGTACACCGCGCCCAGCCAAGTTCTGTCTATTCGTGAACGATTGAAAACGATACCCACGCAAGCTGCGGCAATTACGCTCACGTTGAACTTTGATCTACGTCAGAAACATAGCCTGCGTATCACGATGGGAAACGGTAAAGAAATCTTACTGTCCTTGCCACGAGGTAGCGTGTTGCGTGATGGGGAATATTTATGCGCCGATGATGGCACGGTGGTACAGGTCAGGGCGGAGGCAGAACCCGTGTCGATGGTGCATATTGAGGACAGTATTCTGCTAGCAAAGGTGGCGTATCAACTGGGAGCGCGGCATTTTCCGGTGCAAATTGGTTGTCATTGGTTACGTTATAAACCACATCCTGTGATTAATGAGCTGATTAAAACTCATGGATTGCCTGTAGAACAACTCAATGCGCCATTTGAACCGGAGAATATTCAGCATCCGTAGGGCACATAAAAATGACAATATGGTAAATTTTATTAAATAAAATAAACGGTTCCTCGTT
>DYNO01000143.1 GCA_020721025.1 Thiomargarita sp.
GTGTTGACGACGTGAATAACGTTTGTTTTACTACAAATGATTTAAGATCACTATATGCTATCTTATGAGCGGTGCAATTGATTTGAATAATTGTACTGCTTAAATGCTTTTTTGCTGTAAGTCCCAACAAGTTTCAGCGGGACTATAATCGCCCGTAATAGTGACCGTAAGACTTGAGCAATCAAGCAGTTGCGAAATAGCTTTACACGACGGGAATATCATTAATAATCATCCTCATTTCTTTTATTAATGGTTGTAAATGGTTTAGAAACTGTTGTATCATAAATCCTTTCTAGAGGAAAATTACATGAAAATAGTAACAAAAGCACTTATTTTGTCCGCAGCAATTGGCGCAGCCGGAATGTCCGTGTCTGCTCACGCATGGAGTCCTTGGAATGATGGTCCATGGGACAGAGGAGGTAGTCGTTGGAATGATGGTTCGTACAACGATTGGGATTGGGGCCCGTTTGATGGCGACGGATGGGGTGATGGCGACATGGACATGACTTTCAGCACTGGGGTTCGTGGCTCAGGCAGAGGTCAAGGCAGAGGTCAAGGTAGAGGTCGTGGTTATTATGATCACTCCTACGACAACTACGGCTACGGCGGTTATCCTTATGGTGGATATGGTCGTCCCTACTACGGTCGTCCTTACGGTGGTCGTGGCTATGCAGATGATTACGGCTATCCAGAAAATTATGGTTATCCTCCTCCTCCACGCTATGGCGCACCACCACCGCCAGCTCCTAGCAAGGAAAAAGATAAAGAATAATCATTGCCGTTGTTACGCGTGATATTTTTTAGACCGGTGAGCGTGTTATCACATTCTCACCGGTTATCTATTTTTCAGCAGCACATAAACCGCTCCCGTGCCACCATCTATCGACCGCGCCGGACAAAACGCCAAAACCTCATCCCGTTGTCGTAGCCAATGATTTAACTTACCCTTCAAAATCGGCTGTTTCTGCCATGAACCATACCCCTTGCCGTGCACAATTCGCACACAGCGAAATCCCCTGTCCAAACAATAATGTAGAAAATTAACCACCGCTTCACGCGCCTGCGATACAATCAAACCATGTAAATCTAATTCTGCACTGATACTAAACTGTCCGCGCCGCAATTTACGCAGCACCGAACGTTGAATGCCCTCTCGCAAAAATAACAATTCATCGCCCGTTTCCAACTCCGCCGGATCAAACTTCTCCGATAACAAATCATGCAGCACTTGCCGCTCATCTAAAAAACGCTGTTTTGGAAAGGTCGAAGGCGGCGGCAATTCGAGCGGCACTTTATCGCAATACAAGGGAATAACATCTTGCACGGCTTGACGAAAAAGGTGCCAATCTTCATCTGATTCTTCGTCTTGTTGTTGATACATATCAAAATTTTACTCGCTTGCCAAGTGTTCAATGTGCAACACCTTCATTTCATGCTAAAATATGTCAATGATTCAATAGGGTGGCGTAGTTTTCACAGTTATCATTAAAATCAATCGGTTGAAAATATGGGGCGGGATCGCCAACAAATTGAAATTATGATGAAACTTTGAAACGTTCTCATCGGAGAAACATGTTGTTTTATTTGAATAAAATGTGAACTGCGTCGCTCCTCATCGGAATTAAAACCAGTCGTACAAAAAGACATTGATATAATCAGTGACTTGGACATTATTATAAGACATCACACCGCGGATAAACAATGAAAGCAAAATTGAAATTAATCGAAAATGTTTGTTGGCTTGCTCAAGCAGACAGTGGTCATGGCGTGGTTATTGACGGTTCGCCAGAGATTGGGGGGCAAAATTTGGGGACGCGTCCGATGGAATTGGTTTTGATGGGATTGGGCGGATGTTCTGCAATAGATGTGGTTTCAATCATGCGTAAACAACGCTTGGAAGTGACTGATTGCGTGATAGAACTGGAAGCTGAACGGGCGGCGACTGATCCGAAGGTGTTTACTAAAATTCACATTCATTACGTCGTGACGGGGAAAAATTTAAAAGAAGCTCAGGTCAAACGTGCAGTTGATCTGTCGGCTGAAAAATATTGCTCGGTCTCAGCAATGCTCGGTAAATCTGCTGAAATTACACATGATTATAAAATCATCGACGTTGTTGTGTCCTAAGAACGGGTATCACTCACGCTGCAATAGCGGGACAGTTTTCATTATTTTCTTGCAAATCTGTTAGTGAGAAAAACAGCTACGTTTTCTCACCGATTGAAAGAGAACTTTAAAAACTGTCCGAATGATTTGGCAATTTAAACAACGACTGTATTAATGCGATTGGGCTGTCCCACCGATACCGCTTTCTTTTGGTTTTAATTCAACGACCTTGCCATCGTCATTACCGCGTGGTGTATTGCGACTGCTGTCATTATCATTCCAACCCTTGGGGGGACGCGGTTCGTTGCCCGCCATAACATCATCAATTTGTTCACTTTCCAGCGTTTCATATTTAATCAATGATTCCGCCATCAAATGCAGTGCCGCCAAGTTATCTTTCAGAATCTGTTCCGAACGAGAGTAATTGCGATCAATCAACGAACGTACTTCTTGATCAATAATATGGGCAGTGCCATCAGAAACCACTTTGTGTTGCGTCACTGAGTAACCGAGAAAAACTTCACCATTTTCCTCACCATACATCAAGGGGCCCAACCGCTCTGACATTCCCCATTTAGTGACCATGTTACGCGCAATTTCAGTCGCCCGTTGAATATCATTACTGGCACCCGTCGTCACCGATTCCAAGCCAAAAATCAATTCTTCGGCAATCCGTCCACCAAACAGACTCGAAATACTGCTTTCTAAGCGTTGTTTGGTGTAACTGTAGCGATCTTCTTCCGGCAAAAACATCGTGACTCCCAGCGCGCGACCGCGAGGAATAATGCTGACTTTATACACGGGATCATGCGAAGGCACAAGTCGCCCCACAATGGTATGACCGGCTTCGTGATATGCGGTGAGCTTTTTCTCGGCATCACTCATCACCATCGACCGCCGTTCTGCGCCCATCATAATTTTATCTTTCGCTTTTTCAAACTCTTCCATGTTGACCAAACGCTTGTTACCTCGTGCGGCAAATAACGCAGCTTCATTGACCAAATTCGCCAAATCTGCCCCAGAAAATCCCGGAGTCCCACGAGCGATCACATTCGGTTTGACATCTTCAGCAATGGGCACTTTGCGCATGTGAACTTTGAGAATTTGTTCCCGTCCACGAATATCAGGAAGCGGTACAACCACTTGACGATCAAACCGACCGGGACGCAGTAAAGCAGGATCGAGCACGTCAGGGCGATTGGTTGCAGCAATCACGATCACGCCTTCATTGCCTTCAAAGCCATCCATTTCCACAAGCAATTGATTTAACGTCTGTTCCCGTTCATCATGTCCGCCGCCCAACCCTGCCCCACGATGCCGACCCACTGCGTCAATTTCGTCAATAAAAATAATGCACGGAGCATGTTTCTTTGCTTGTTCAAACATATCCCGCACTCGCGAAGCTCCCACGCCAACAAACATTTCCACGAAATCGGAACCAGAAATAGTGAAAAATGGAACTTTCGCTTCTCCCGCAATAGCTTTTGCTAACAACGTTTTACCCGTTCCCGGTGAACCGACCATTAACACACCACGGGGAATTTTGCCACCCAAGTTTTGGAATTTACCGGGGTCTCGTAGAAAATCAACCAGTTCCGTCACTTCTTCTTTCGCTTCATCCACGCCAGCAACGTCAGCAAAGGTCACCTTGATTTGATCTTCTTCGACCATCCGCGCCCGACTTTTGCCAAAAGATAATGCACCTCGACCGCCACCGCCCTGCATTTGTCGCATGAAGAAAAATAAAATCCCAAATAACAACAACATGGGAAACCACGAGATAAAAATCTGCATTAACAACGATTGTTGCTCTGGTGGACGGGCATTGACTTTCACCCGATTGTCGAGTAAATCCTTCATTAAGCCGTTATCACCGGGGTTATATGTGGTGAAATGCGAACCGTCCTGACTGGTACCACGAATGGTACGCCCATCAATCATCACCCGTTCAACCCGTCCTTGTTGCACCGCGTTGATAAATTCAGAATATTCAAATGGTTGTGTTGTTGTTGGCTGATTGCCAAAGTTATTGAACACCATCATCAATACCAAAGCGATAACAACCCATAACATCAGGTTTTTTGCCATATCATTCATTATATAGAGTTCCTCGAAATAAAAGGTGTTTGTTGAGCGGTTAAGAGGTGTGGGATGTGATTATTTTAACAGGTGTGTTGATTTTGCGCACGGTTATCATGATTTGTCATGTCGTTATCCGACGTAAAAAACGCAGAGAATGAGTACATGGTGTCATTTTTCAAAGTTTCAAACTTCATTTCTCCGCTATTCCGTTCAGGGTGAACAATTTTACATGATTATCATAAAGTTATTAGCAAACAATATAACATCATCTGTTTATTTTAACAACAGTTCGGACAGTTTTAAAATTTTATTGGGATTTCATCTGTGTGATAAATCAAATTATATGCTCAAACAGTTGATTTCGCAAATAATCCCAGAAGTCCGTTGATATTTGAGATATTTCCTCGTTCCAACGCGGCGCATCAAAGCCATTGACTTAAGGAATTATGACTCAAAATGACAATATGGTAAATTTTTATTAAATAAAACAAAGACTTTCTCGTTCCAATGCTCCGCGTTGGAATGCAGCCCAGACGCTCCAGCGTCACGCGTGATGATTTTTAACTCATTGCTTTTTATCATCTTGATGAAAAATTGTTGCTCCGTTGAAATGGAAAGCGAAATACAGATGGTTGAACTCATCAAATTTGAACCGGTGACGCGGAGCGTCTGGGCTGCATTCCAACGCGGAGCATCGGAACGAGGAACTGTTTGTTTTATTTGAAATTATTTCTCATGATGACCGTGTTTGGTAAAACTTCGTTGTTTGAATCTGAAATCCGACAGGTTTGAATACTCTTTTCACGTTGTCGTAGCTATATTTTTTCATGAAAATTACGTCAGGACAGTTTGGGAGGTTCATGAAAATGACAGAATCTTGCAAAATAATGACATCGAGTGACGTAAAAAAGCAACATTGTGGTATGATTCCATCAAAGTTGTTTACTCGTCACACCTACCTTTGAAAACATTATGACTCATATTCTTGTGCTCCATGGACCCAATTTAAACTTATTAGGCGAGCGTGAACCGACCCATTATGGAAAACAGCGGTTAGTCGATATTAACCAACAACTCGTCGAATTTGCTCAGGCACAAGGGCATCAAGTCACCACGTTTCAAAGTAACGCGGAACATGAATTGCTTACTCAGATTCATATTGCCCGTCAGAATCAGATAGATTTTATTATCATTAATCCCGCTGCCTTTACGCATACCAGTGTGGCTCTGCGCGACGCATTACTTGGCGTGGGCATTCCCTTTATTGAAGTCCACTTATCCAATGTTCATGCGCGTGAACCGTTTCGTCATCACTCCTATTTTTCAGACATTGCTGTTGGCGTGATTAGCGGATTAGGGGCACAAGGTTATTTACTGGCACTTCAAGCAGCATTAGCGCGTACGCCGATCCTAAAAAGCTCATAAACATTAACACGAGATGTGCGAATGATTCTCACTTTGTTCACGTCGTCAACACAACTGCTTGATTGCTCAAGTCTTAGACCCGCTTCCACCCGGTTAGTTTTCTTACGTGCATTTAGAGTCCCGCCGGATCGTGTCGTGGACTCCTACTTTCGTAGGAACAAGCTTGATAGTCTTAACAACTATATCTGTTTATGTTGTTAAATCATGGGACTACGTTTGTAAACAATGTCATCATAGGCTTGGTTCTCGCCGTAAAACACATTGGTTTTTTATAAAACGTAGTCCATTACTATATGCTTAATACTTAAAATACAACATTAAACTGGTTGTAATATGTAACAAACTATTGTGAATGATAACAAAATCTAGTGATAGTTGTCAACCCACCACGAATTCGAGATAGAAGTATGGATATCCGTAAAATAAAAAAACTCATTGATTTATTACAAACCTCCGATGTCGCTGAGATTGAAATTCGCGAAGGCGAAGAATCCGTTAGAATTAGCCGTTATAGCAGTGTCATGCCACAACAATTGACCTTGCCACAACCGGCAGCCGTTTATAATCAACCGATTGTCACCACCACAGTTCCCAATACTCCTGCTGAACCAGTTGTCGATATCAAGGGACAGATGGTGACCTCGCCGATGGTCGGGATTTTTTATCGCTCCGCCTCGCCCACCTCAAAACCCTTTGTCGAAGAAGGGCAACAGGTGAACGAAGGCGACACGCTGTGCATCATCGAAGCGATGAAAATTCTCAATCAAATCACCGCAGAAAAAGCGGGTGTGGTGCGTAAAGTCTTGGTTGAAAACGGCGCGCCTGTCGAATATGGGCAACCTTTATTTGTCATCGAGTGAGGTAAGCCTAATGTTGTCTAAAATGTTGTCAAAAATTGTAATTGCCAATCGCGGCGAAATTGCGCTACGAATTTTACGAGCATGTCGCGAATTGGGTATCAAAACCGTTGCTGTCCACTCTACCGTTGACCGAGATTTAAAACATGTACGTCTTGCCGATGAATCGGTGTGCATTGGACCGCCCCAATCAAATCAAAGCTATTTGAACATTCCCGCGGTGATCAGTGCTGCGGAGGTGACGGATGCGGTCGCAATTCATCCCGGCTATGGTTTTTTATCCGAAAATGCCGATTTTGCCGAACAAGTGGAAAAAAGCGGTTTTATTTTCATTGGTCCCCGTCCGGACACCATTCGCTTGATGGGCGACAAAATTTCTGCAATCAACGCAATGAAAACGGCGGGAATTCCCTGCGTTCCCGGCTCCGACGGACATTTGACCGAAGATGACGCACTCAATTTCCAACTGGCACGCGACATCGGCTACCCCGTGATTATCAAGGCAGCAGGCGGCGGTGGCGGGCGAGGAATGCGAGTCGTGCACAGCGAAGCCACATTACACAGTGCCATTGCATTAACCCGTGCTGAAGCCCTGTCCGCGTTCAGCAATGATCAAGTCTATATGGAAAAATTTCTTGAAAATCCACGTCATATCGAATTTCAAGTATTGGCAGATGAACACGGCAACGCAATTCACTTGGGAGAACGGGATTGCTCCATGCAACGGCGGCATCAAAAAATCATCGAAGAATCGCCCGCGCCCGGTTTAAGTCGCACCATACGCAACAAAATGGGTGAATTATGCGCCCAAGCCTGTCAAAATATTGGTTATCGTGGCGCAGGAACGTTTGAATTTTTATATGAAAATGGCGAATTTTACTTCATTGAAATGAACACACGGGTACAAGTCGAACACCCAGTGACCGAATTGGTGACCGGTATCGACATCGTGCGAGAACAATTGATGATTGCCGCGGGCGAACCGTTGGGCTATCAACAAAAAGAAGTGCATTTTCAAGGTCATGCGATTGAGTGTCGGATTAATGCCGAAGACCCGGATACTTTTTTACCTTGTCCGGGTAATATCACGCGCTATCATGCCCCTGGTGGACCGGGAATTCGAGTTGATACGCATATTTACAGCGGCTACTCCGTCCCTCCCTATTACGACTCCATGATTGGCAAGGTGATTACGCATGGTAGAACGCGAGAATCAGCCATTGCTCGGATGCGGATTGCCCTCGATGAAATGATTGTCGATGGAATTAAAACCAATATTCCGTTACACCGTGATTTAATGGACGATGCCACATTTCAGACCGGTGGTTCAAACATTCACTACTTGGAAAAGAAATTGGGGCTGTGATGGCGAAATTTCCCGTCACGCCCGCGATTCGACAATTGCGTCAAGAAAAAGTCGAATTTGACAATCATCTCTACGAATATGAAGAAAAAGGCGGCACCAAAGTTTCCGCGCGTGAATTGCAAGTTGATGAATATGCAGTAATAAAAACGCTTGTCATGGAAGATGAGCGCAAACAACCGTTGATCGTCCTGATGCATGGCAATCAACAAGTTTCAACTAAAAAATTAGCGCGGGATTTGAGCTTAAAAACAATTACGCCTTGCACGCCAGAAGTTGCGGAAAAACATACCGGTTATCAAGTGGGTGGCACTTCGCCGTTTGGAACACGCAAAACTTTACCGATTTACGCCGAGAAAACAATTTTTGATTTATCAAGAATTTATATCAATGGTGGCAAACGTGGATTTTTGGTGAGTTTAACCTCCCAAGAATTGATGCGCGTGTTACAACCGGTTTTAATCGAAGTTGCCATCGACAATCATTAAACAGCTTTCCAATACTGCCTTGGTATTTACAAAAGACATATTGTTATAAATCCATGATAGGTGATACAGTATTATGCAATAGAATCTAACTAAATGCAGCTAATTTGGTAACAGGAACGAACTCCCAAAGAGATTATTTTTGCTTGATAACCAGTAGGGTGACATCATCTTGTAATTGGCATGTTCCAATATAACCGTATAATGTATCTAGAACAGCTTGTTGAATTTCTTCTGCACTTAGTTTCCAATATTTCTGGATCACTTCACATAATCGTTCAATTCCAAACGGTTGATTTTCTTCATTAGTAGCTTCGGTAATCCCATCAGTATAGAACCGATTTGAAATCTTTAATACCAAGTGAAACAGGTCTATAACC
>DYNO01000013.1 GCA_020721025.1 Thiomargarita sp.
GGTCGCGGCTTGATCTAGGCATGGTTGTAACAACTCTACTTTTCTTATAAACTCTTTGAACATGAGATTTGAACTGCATAATTCCTAATGAATAGACGAAACATCTCTCAATCTTCAAGATTTCAATCATCTTCACCACTGCGTCGATATTCCCCATCAATCGTCACCCGTCCACGTGGTCGAGATTGGTTGGAATGCACCTCAACTCGTTGTGCTAACCAAGCAATCAAATAGTGACGTGCAGCGGGGGTTAAACACAGCAATCCCAAAAAGTCGGTAAAAAAGCCCGGTGTCAATAACAATGCGCCGCCAATCACAATAACGACCCCTTCCAGCAAGGCTTCCGTCGGCAACTGCCCCTGTTGTAACGCATGATGCACTCGATGTAATGTTGCAATTCCCTGTTGTTGCAGTAAAATAGAGCCCAGAATTGCGGTGAGGATCACTAAAAAAATTGTTGGAAATACGCCGATTAAACCGCCCACGACCATAAACAAATAAATTTCGATGATCGGTACCAGCAGAAATAGGACAAATAGATAATACGATATAGTCATTCAGGCAACTCACTTTAAACAAAATAATCATGATGATAGAAAATTCTCAATGTCTTGTTTTTTCCACCTGTCCCACGCAAGAATGCGCCCAACAAATTGCACAAATCTTGGTCGAACAACATCTTGCCGCGGGAGTCAACCTCGTGCCACACATACAATCGGTATATCGTTGGCAGGGTGAGATTAAAAATCATGAGGAAGTTTGGTTGATTATCAAGACGCGAACTGAACATTTTACCCAAATTCAAGCAATATTCCAGACATTGCATCCTTATCAAGTGCCAGAACTTATTTTATTGCCGATAACTCACGGTTTAGCCAGTTATTTGGTATGGATCGATGCGTCTTGTCAACCCACTTCTGTCGAAACATGATGAACGATACTCAACTTTTACGTTACAGTCGCCACATTTTATTGCCTGAAATCGGGGTGGCAGGACAACAGCAACTATTAGATTCTCAAGTATTAATTATCGGATTGGGAGGTTTGGGTTCGCCCGTTGCGATGTATTTAGCCAGCAGTGGGGTGGGACATTTACGGATTTGTGATGATGATAATGTCGATATTTCCAATTTACAACGCCAAATTCTGCACAACAGTCAGCAGTTGGGACAATCCAAAGTAAATTCAGCGCGTCAGCATCTTTTGGGATTGAATCCAGAAGTGCAAATCACTTGTTTTGAACAGCGATTGACGGGGGAAAGGTTACGGGCTGAAGTGGCAAAAGCCGATGTCGTGGTGGATTGTACTGATAATTTGGCGGGGCGGCTTGAAATCAATGCAGCGGCAGTGGCAACTCGTACTCCCTTAGTGATGGGGGCGGCAATTCGGATGGAAGGGCAAATTTCTGTTTTTAGCAACCGTTCATCCACAACACCTTGTTATCATTGTCTTTATGGACAGGCGCGAGATATTCAAGAAACCTGTACCCAATCCGGTGTTTTGTCCCCCTTGGTTGGCGTGATTGGCAGTATGCAGGCATTGGAAACGCTGAAGTTGTTGTTGAATGTGGGTGAGAATCTGGTAGGTAAACTTTTGATATTTGACGCATTCAGGATGGAGTGGCAAACCATTCGGTTAAAAAAGCATCCAAAATGTGCGGTGTGTGCCTCGCAATAATTCAGAAAGTAGTACGTTTCAGATGATGCTAACTGACTTAAATATCAAGAAAAAATTGACGATAACGATAGCTGCGACCACTCAGACTGGCAATGTAGTACAATAAATCTGCACGCATTTTCAAGACAACTGTCGAGTTTAACAAATACGCTATTGAAATCATGACGATCACGCTGCAAACTCTCATATTGCTCACTTTCTCCAATATATTCATGACGTTTGCGTGGTATGCTCATTTACGCCATCTGAACGATAAAGCGTGGTATATTGCAGCGATTTTAAGTTGGGGCATTGCCCTGTTTGAATATTTGTTGCAAGTGCCAGCCAATCGGATTGGTTACACCCTGTTTTCCCTGCCTCAGTTAAAAATTTTACAAGAAGTCATTACCTTAGCGGTCTTTGTTCCGTTTGCATGGCTTTATATGGGGCAGCCGCTCAAATTAGATTACTTGTGGGCAGCCCTCTGTTTACTGGGCGCAGTTTATTTCATCTTTCGTTCATAATCAATAACTTTAATCCAATCTCCCAATTTTTGAATCACAGGATAAAATTGATTCGCAAGGATACTCAGGTCTCATTCTATGATTTCAGATAATTCAACGTTCAGCAAACCGATGGCAAACGAGATGATTCCCGACGAATTGCACGAAGATGTCACCGATATTTTGGCAAAACTCCCCTTAAATCATCAGATGCTCAAAAACATGCGTCAGGAAATGCGCGGGCGCGGCATCAACTGGTTACTGGATTTATATTTACGGGAGTTGCCGAATTACATGAGAGAAATCAAAGCTGCACTGGATGCCGACAGTGGAGAAGAATTGTATCTCGCGGCACATAAATTTAAGGGAGGAAGTTCAAACTTGGGGGCGGATCAGATTGTGAGTTTGTGCAGACTGTTTGAAATTTTAGCGAAACAAGCCAATATGAACGCTGCCAAACAGTTACTACCCACACTTGAAGCGATGATGCAACGGTTAAAAGTGGAAATTATCAATGAACGACAAAATGGCAATGATGGTGGGCCCAGTAGGACTTGAACCTACGACCCGCCGATTATGAGTCGGATGCTCTAACCAACTGAGCTATGGGCCCGTACTTGAATGGAACGGCATAGTTTCCCATTCTACCAGAAAATGCTGACAAAGGCAAACACCGTTACATTTCTGCTGAACCCGGTTGAACATCACTGCTGTTCCGTTGCAATATTGAACTAAATGTAAAATGTAGTTGTTTCGGTAACAGGAACTCACTCGTTTCACTTGGTCATAATGAGATTTAACCAACTATTTTTAGGCTAAAATAAACAAATTTTAATTTCTTTAAAGCTCTCTGTCATAAAATCACCATGGCGCGCCTATTTTACCGGAAATATTGATAACTTGAACAGTTTTTAAAATGTCATTTCAATCGTTTGGCGAACCCTATAGTTATTTATAACTTAATAATTTTAGAGATGATTAATAAAAAAACTGTTCGCAGTATTGCTCATGAGAAGATGATTTATGAAGCTCGTCAGAAAAACATCAAATAGCAGTACCAGTGCATTAAAAACCATCGACACGCCAAAATCGCCCCAGTTACCTCCGTGGAAAATATTAATTGTTGATGATGAAGCAGATATTCACACAATGACCCGGTTGGGGCTGAAACACTTTGAATTCGGTAACCGACCGCTCAAAATGTTACATGCGATGTCAGGCGCGGAGGCGCGTGAAATTCTCCTTGCAGAACCAGATGTTGCCGTTGCATTGATTGATGTCGTGATGGAAACTGACGATGCGGGCTTACAGTTAATCAATTTTATTCGTAATGAACTCAGATATTTACTGATTCGCCTCGTGGTACGCACCGGACAGCCCGGTATGGCTCCAGAAAGGGAAGTGATTGAACGCTATGACATTGATGATTATAAATGTAAAACCGAATTGCTGACCGATAAGTTATATCTAATGATGCGTATGGCTTTAAAATCTTATCGGGAATTAGCCACATTGGATGTAAATAGCAAGGCATTACGCAAGATTTTGGAAAATGTTCCCAGATTTCATCATGCCCAATCCCTAAGACAACTATTTCATTATGTCCTGTCGCAACTGATTAATTTATGTCATTTAGGTGAAAATCGTTTAATCTGCGGTATTAACAGTGGTTTAATCATCACCATTGATCCACAACACCAGCAAATTATCGTGCAATCGGCTATCGGGCGTTTTACTTCGGACGAATCAGTGGAAGAAGTTGAAAATATTCGGAATATTTGTGCCGACCGGTTATCAGGCAAATCGCCCCCTCCTGCTCTTCCCCCCAATGCACTGCTGATTCCCATAGAAATCAATGAACAAGTGGTTGGATTTGTCTATCTCGAAAATGCCCTACGTTTGAATCAAGCCGATCTCGACCTCATTCACATCATGGTGCAACAATGCAGTAGCGCACTAGAAAATTTAAGATTATACATTGATTTAAAAGCGGCTAACCAAAAAGCCCTCAGAATGCTCGAACTGGCAGAGCAGGCGCGGGAAGCAGAAATTGCCCGCCGCGAAGCGGAAACCGCCAATCAAGCCAAAAGTCAGTTTCTTGCCAACATGAGCCATGAATTACGCACGCCATTAAACGGGATTTTAGGCTATGCTCAGATTTTATTGCGGGATAAAACCCTCAGTCCGGAGCAACTGGATGGCTTGAAAGTGATCAATCGCAGTGGCGAATATTTGCTGACGCTGATCAACGATGTGCTTGATTTAGCGAAGATTGAAGCCAGTCGCATTGAATTTTATCCCACCAATTTTCACCTCGGCGAATTTTTGGAAAGTATTGTGCAATTATTCCGGATGCGCGCCCAGCAAAAAAACATCGTGTTCAGTTATGAACCTCTGTCGGTATTGCCTCAAGGAGTTTATGCCGATGAAAAGCGATTGCGACAAATATTGATTAATTTATTGGGTAATGCGATAAAATTTACGCAAAAAGGACGAGTTACGCTCAAGGTGGGTTACGATAAGGAGAATAAAGTGCGTTTTCAAGTCGAAGACACCGGCGTGGGCATTTTACCGGAACAAATCGATCAGATTTTTGAACCATTTCAACAAGTAGGGCAGCAGGAATATCGCGCCGAAGGCACCGGATTGGGCTTGTCGATAACCAAGAAACTGGTGGAAATGATGGGCGGTGAATTGCATGTTCGTAGCGAATTGGGCAAGGGCAGCACTTTTTGGCTCGTTTTGAGCCTGCAAGAAACCAAGAGTTGTGTCAAATCTCATCACGACAATTCTCCGATTATCGCGGGATATACTTGCGCGCGAGAGGGTGTGGAAATTTCGCAGGGCTTAAAAATTTTGGTGGTGGATAATCAACCAAAAGAACGTTCTATTATCACCAAGTTACTTGAACCGCTGGGATTTATTTTATACGAAGCGAGTCATGGGGCAGAAGGTTTATGTCAAGCGATTGAAATTCAACCCGATTTAATTTTTACTGATTTAGTGATGCCGATTTTGGATGGGTTTGAATTGACTCGCCAATTGCGAAAAATTCCAAAATTTCAATCTGTTCCGATGATTGCCGTCAGTGCCAGTGTATTTGACTCTCATCAACAAGAAAGTTTTGCCGCGGGTTGCAACGCCTTCCTCCCCAAACCCATTCGCATCAATACCTTGTTCGAGTTGATGCAACAACATCTGGTCAATTTCAATTGGGTCAGCGCACCGTCAGAAATAACGAGTTCTTTCAACGTAGTAGATTCTCAGTTTAATGAGACCGTGACTTTATCCTCAGAGCAAGCGAGAAAATTCTACGACTTGGGTATGATGGGCGATGTCGCTGGAATATTGATTGAAATTAAACAGTTGCATGATTTTCCTGAATTAAAAACGCTGACCAGACATCTTGAACATCTGGCGGATAGTTTTAAATTAGATCAAATTTGCGAACTGATGCGTCCTTACGCCCACAATATTGACTCCCAAGAAGAGCCTTAAATTCTGACATCACAATCCACAAATTTTTTAGAATTTTTTCTAACTTCTCTCTCTTTCCAGTTGTAACGCAAGCACCGCCTGTTCAACCTCCGCCGGCAACACATCCTCCACCAACCGTGTTGCTTCAACCAACGCACCCTGTTTGCCAAGTTGTTCTAATTGTTCACATAATTTCGCTAAATTGGTCACTCCCAAATTGGTGCAACCGCCCTTAAATTTATGCGCTGCCAAATACACCTGTTCGCCACTGTTTGCTTGGAGTGCACTTTGTAACCCACTGACATAATTAGGCAACTCTTTGATATATAAATCAATTAACCAACGAATGCCCCGTCCCTTCATCTGGATGCGTAAACTGGCTAATACATGGGGTGATAATACATCGTGTTTTTGCGGCTTAATTTCAGTTTCGGCAGATAGCGCGGGAGATTCGAGTCCAATCACGGGCGCGGGAAGAGGTTGCATTGGTGAGGAACTATCCGATAAATAATGCGACAGCACATCTTTTAAATCTTTCATTCTCATTGGTTTAGCGAGATAATCGTCCATTCCGGAGGTGATACACAACTCCCTATTATCTTGCATGGCATCTGCGGTCAAAGCCACAATTGGAACATGATAAGTTGAACCCTGTTCTAATGTGCGAATCGCCCGCGTCGCCCCAAATCCATCCAATTCAGGCATGTGGCAATCCATGAAAATTAAATCAAAACGTTGTTGTTTTATCCGTTCCAACGCCTGTTTACCATTGTTTACCACAGTCGTTTGACATCCTAACTGCCGCAGCATTTCACAGATAACTTCTTGATTAATAATATTATCTTCCGCAAGTAAGATGTGTTTGGTTTGCCATTGCAACAGCGGCGCAGTATCTTTATCCATTCTTCTGGGAGAATGTTTGATTTCTGTAATTTCACCCAACAAAATTAGCATACATTCCAACAATTTAGAAGGTACGATGGGTTTATTTATCCAACAATTTCCGATTTCGACCGGATTCAGAGTATTTCCCCAATGATTGATAATCGCGATTTTCAACCCTTGTTGTGCGAATTCTTCATGCAATTGCGTTGGAGCGCGCGCCTGATTTTCTAATAATTGCGCTTCGATCAAGATAATTTCCTGTTTTACAACGGATTGCTCTAGCTTTTGCCGCATTTCTATCAAGGATGTTGCTGTCGTGACTTGAACTCCCCAAATTTGTAATTGCTCTTGGAGAATTGTTAATAAACTGGTACGCTGACACGCCACAATAACTTGTTTCCCATGCAATTTTTCCATCTGTGCTGGGGTATATGGCAGATTAAGCGGGGTGGTTGATTTTTTCAGCGGCAAATGTAACCAAAAGCGACTGCCCTTGCCCTCTTCGCTGCACACGCCAATTTCCCCACCCATCATCTTGATCAGACGTTGCACAATCACCAATCCCAGCCCCGTGCCACCAAATCGCCGAGTTGTCGAACTGTCCGCTTGTGAAAAGGGTTGAAATAGTTGCACCCGGTGTGCGTCGTTGATGCCAATTCCGGTGTCGATAATTTCAATATAAAGCAATACAGTATTTTTTGGATAGACTTGAATTTCCTCGCCATACGAGACACTGAGGGAAACATGTCCGGTTTCAGTAAATTTAATGGCATTGTTCAATAAATTGCTCAAAATCTGCCGTAAACGATTAGAATCGCCGCGCAACATCGTTGAAAATTCAAGCGGAAAGCGAAATAATAATTCCAAGTTTTTGGTGTAAGCGGTGTGCGAGAATAAACTGAGGGTGTCTTCGAGTAAAGTTTGTAAATCAAGCTCGATGTCTTCTAAAACCAGTTTTCCTGCTTCTATCTTAGAAAAATCCAAAATATCATTGATCAAGGTCAGCAGCACATCGCCAGATTTATAAATAATATCAATATGATGTTGTTGCTCGGCAGTCAATGCAGTTTCTTTTAACAACTCGGTGGTGCCCAAAACGCCGATCATCGGTGTGCGGATTTCATGGCTCATGGTGGCAAGAAATTCACTTTTGGCTCGATTTGCGGCTTCTGCCAGTTCTTTTGCCTCGCGCAATTGGGCTTCAATCTGTTTGCGGTTGGTGATGTTGTGCACAAAGCTGAATAGCAGAATTTCGTGCGATCCTTCGCAATTCAGTAGCGTGCTGCATACTTCCACGGGGACACTTTTGCCTTCTTTATGCCGTAACTCGCTTTCAACTTGACGATGCCATAAATGAGATTCACTCTGTTGATGGTCTGCGACGAGCATTTCTTGCAATGAACTGTAAATTTGTTTTGCAAAATCACTGACTTCAATTTGTGAAATATGCGTTCCAGTCAATTCTTCCCGCGTATAGCCTAACATGTCGCAAAGTGCGGGGTTGACCTCTTGCAGGATGCCTTCCTTGCTGACAATAAAAAATCCGTCCATTGAGCCTTGTAAAATCAATTCGTTACGCCGTTTCTGTCGTAATAATTCTTCTTCTGCTTGACGACGCACCGTGATGTCGGTTGCCAGTACCAATGCCCCAATCAGCCGATGTGATGCGTCCCACAGGGGGGAATAAATGGTTTCAAATACGAGTGGGGAATGACTGAAACCAACCACGCTGCTGAAGGTTTTTCCCGACAATACCCATTTGATGTTCATCGTAAACTCTGGAAAATCTTGATAATAACCGAATAGGGAGTGTCCGACTAATTCATCTTGCTTTAATCCGAGCAAAGTTAAACCTTGTCCGCGCGAGAATGTACAGATGCCATGACAGTTGACCGCCCACAAAATCACGGGTAAGCTGTTGGTAATCGTCTGTAATCGAGTTTCACTGGTACGCAATGCGGTTTGTGCTTGATCTTGTAACGAGGCGGCACGGGCGGCTAAACTCGTCATGAAGAGACCGAGAATGAAAAATCCCATGAAGATGATCACTGACTGTCCCCAAACGTATTGCGCGTGGGTGGTGAAAACCCTTGATTCTGGCAGACTGATAACTTCCCAATTGGTATTTTCAATTGCTTGACGATATTGAATATTTTTGGTTTCTTCTGGTGAGAGAAAGCGTAATTGACTTAAATTTTCTACTTCATTACTATCCACTGAGGCTAATTCCACCATGTCTGAAATTTTGCGATTGAGTATGACCAAACTTTGTTGGTAACTGTGCCCCATGTTGAGCAAATGTTGGACATCGTTGAGCGGAAAGGCAATGAGAAACAATCCATTGGAAGTTTGCGTTTCCCAACGTACTACAATGTAAAAGTAATTTTGTTGGGGTTTGGTGTAAAAATTTTGTTTAAGCTGCGGTTGATTGACAAATTCATGTAAACTAACTGAGTATGAACTGTTGGTTTGGTCAATCCCTTGTTGATAAAGTGGTTTGCCATGTCCATCGGAGATGATAAAACCCACGTAATCAGAAAAGTAATTCGCGACGTGGGTTGCAAAGATGGTTTGTACTAATTTTTGCCCGTTGGGGTCTGCAACATTGGCTAATTCCTGTAACAAGGCATAGACACTGGGGTCACGCACAAAATAGCTGACCAATTCTTGCTTCTTGCGAAATAGGGTATTGAGTTGATTGACGATGTGTTCTACTGAATTTTTCGCAATAGAATATTGATGATCTTTGAAATCGTCAATGCGGGTTTGCCCCACCCAAAACAGTAAAACGGCAAGAGAGAGTGAGAGTAAACTAAAAATAAGGTAGCTTTTTGAGAGAATTGTCCGTAACATGATCGATCCGAATACCTGAGTGAAAAATAATAAATTTGACCCCGATGTTGACTTGAAAACTTGGCGGGTGGGGCAATTCTCGGTAAACTTTAGTCTATTTTCATCAAAAACAATGGGCTGTTAAGCCTGACTCACAAATGAATCAAGTATGACAGCAATGAACTAAAATATTAATATTAAGAGCACTTGTGACAATTGTAAACAAGTTTTTTAACAAAATGAATATGTTGCATTGCAGCATTTACCGCGATTGTCAGAGTGATTGCTTGATTTTAGATGACTTTTTGAGCATTCACGTTGTTTGTCGTCATGTTGGTAGTGTCACAGCAGTCAGGATGACCGTATTTTTCAATGTGAGATGACTTGCGGTCACTGCAATGATGGAATGATTGAACTTTAGGAATTTATTGCCAAGTCAATACGATGCGTTTTATGATATTTTATCTATTCATCATTGGGATATTGGGAAGTGGGTTGACTGCGTGCGCGCCCCAACCGCCCATCACTTCGCCGGGACATTTGAATGCCGCGAATATTCCTAAAGTTAAACAAATGGATATTCCTCCCTTAGTTAAATCCGCACCTTTTGTACCATTGCCACAACCGAGTTTGCCGTCTGAAACTTATACGGTGGTTGTCACCGATGTCGCGGTCGATAAGTTGTTGTTTGCCTTGGCGCGTGATGCCAAATTGAACATTGATGTGCATCCCGGCATTGAGGGCAGGGTGACGGTCAACGCGATTGAGCAAACTTTACCACAAATCCTTGATAGAATTAGTCGTCAAGTGGATTTGCGTTATGAACTCAAAGAGGGCGTGTTAAGCGTCGCACCCGATCTGCCTTATTTGCATAGTTATCGCGTCAATTATGTCAACATGGCGCGGGATTCCACCAGTGAAGTGAAGATTTCTACCCAAATTGCCAGCACCGGTTCGGCGGAAGTGGGACAAGGACAGACCCAAAGTCAGGGCGGTGGCAGTGATGGCAATGTTTCCAATACGGCAATTAAGAACATCTCTAATAACCGGTTTTGGGAAACCCTCGCGGCTAATATTAAAGCAATTTTGGGTGTGAAAGTAGAATCTGCTAACAATAGTCAAGATAATGTCATTGTGAGTGCTGAAAGTGGAATGGTCACGGTGCGCGCCACGCATAAGCAACATGCTGAAATTCAAGCGTTTTTAGATAAAGTTTTAACCAATGTGCAGCGACAGGTTTTGATTGAGACGACAATTGCAGAAGTGCATTTGGGAGATCGCTATCAGGCGGGGATTGATTGGAAAAGAATCGACGGGGATTATACTTACGTGCAATCGCTGACCGGGAGTAATCTTCAAAGTCTGGCGGGCGCGCCGATTTACGGCATCACTTATCATAATGTAAATAGCATCATCGGTGACATTACCGCAACGCTGCGTTTATTAGAACAATTTGGCAATGTGAAAGTATTATCGAGTCCGAAATTGATGGTATTGAATAATCAAACCGCGATTTTGAAGGTCGTTGATAATGTGGTTTATTTTACGATGAAAGTTGAATATAATGAAACCGATACGCGCACCCGACAGAGCTACACCACCACAATCAATACTGTTCCTGTCGGTTTGGTGATGAATGTGACTCCGCAAATTAGCGATAATGACATGGTGACATTGAATGTGCGTCCCACAATTTCTCGTATTTTACGTTATACCCCTGATCCGAATCCTACTTTGGCGCAAGGTGGAACGGAAAATTTAATTCCAGAAATTCAAGTTCGTGAAATTGAATCGGTGTTGCGGGTGAACAATGGCAATGTTGCAATTATCGGCGGTTTAATGGAAGATACGACTTCGCAAAATAAAACCGGCGTGCCGTTGTTATCTGATCTGCCCTTGGTCGGTGATTTGTTTAGCTATCGTGATGATCAACATAGTAAAACCGAATTAGTCATCTTTCTGCGTCCGGTCGTGATTAAAGATGCCAGCATTCAAGGTGATTTGAAGGAATATCAACCGTACTTGCCGTCGTCTCAACCACAGCGTAATGCACCTACGGGATTGATGCGATAAATTTTTTACTATAATGATGTAACAACAACCGATTGATTTATTTCTCGCTTCTAACTTAATATCATTAGGTGATATAATCCATTATGTCACACAAACCATCATCTATTCAGCAAATTAACCAACGGGCGCAGCGTTTACTCAAACTGCTGGTCAGTCGCTACATTCGTGACGGGCAACCCATTGGTTCACGTACCCTGTCTAAAGAAATAGAACTCGATCTCAGTCCTGCCACCATTCGCAACGTCATGGCAGATTTAGAAGAAATGGGCTTGGTCTCTTCTCCTCACACTTCCGCTGGGCGAATTCCGACAGCCTTGGGATATCGTTTATTTGTCGATAGTTTACTTCACGTCGATCCCCTGTCAGACGATGAGATTGCACGCCTGCGTCATCAACTTTCTCAAGAAGATGAACAACATCCGTTTAAACAAGCTTCGCAACTGCTTTCCGAAGTCACCCAATTAGCCAGCGTCGTCACCTTGCCGCACCATGATTCTAACCGCCTGCGTCATGTCGAATTTTTACCGCTGTCGGATCGGCGTGTCTTGGTTATCGTGGTGGTCAATGAACATGAAGTGCAAAATCGGATTATTCACACCAGTCGCAGCTATACCGCCAGCGAATTAGAACAAGCTGCCAATTATCTGAACGCGGCATTTACCGGCAAAGATATTAAAGCAGTACGGGAAGGACTGTTGCGAGAAATGCAAGAAACGCGGGCAACGATGGATCAGATGATGCAAACGACCATAGAAATGGCAGAAAAAGTGTTCATTCATGAAGATACTGAAAAACGCGACTTCGTGATGTCCGGGCAAACCAACTTGATGGGGGCAGCACAACTGTCTGATGTGGATAAACTACGCCATCTTTTTGAAGTATTTGGTCAAAAGCGTGACATTTTGCACCTGCTCGATCAAGCCATTAAAGCCCAAGGAGTCAAAATTTTCATCGGAGAAGAATCCGGTTATGATGTATTGGAAGAATGCAGTGTGGTAATGTCACCCTATATGATCAATGGGGAAGTGATTGGCGTGTTAGGCGTGATTGGGCCCATCCGAATGCGTTACGACCGCGTGATTCCCATTGTCGATCTGACCGCGAAATTACTCAGTTCTTTGTTAGAACCACCGAATTAAATCAATTAATCATCTTCTTCCGGCTGGTTCGGAGTCCGAAAACCAAACTCCCGAATCACTTTTAAGGCGGCGGGATGGCGTAAAAATTTCAAAAATGCCCGCGCTGCGGTAGGATGTTTGGCGGCTTTTAAAATCACGGCACTGTGAGAAATCGGAGAATGTAAATATTTTGGAATAATCCAAGAATGCGTGCCCAAGTTATTGACTGAGCTTAAATATTGTGATAATTCAATAAATCCAGCATCCACTTTCTTTTCCAGTGTCTCCTGATATGCTTCGGCTGTCGTTTTCACCAAACGAATCTTTGGTTGCATTTGTTTCCACAGATGAAGTCCTTCCAACACTTGCTGGGCTGCCCGACCGTAAGGGGCATTGTGTGGTTCTGGTAGAGCTAATTTATTGATTTTAAGTAAATTCTTTTCACTTAACGGCAAGGTTGAATTTGTCCACAACACCAACCGTCCCAGCGCATAAACAAAAAAACTGTCTGGAACTGCCAATCCCTCGTGAATCAATTGCTTAGGACGTTCTTCGTCACTCGACAGAAACACATCAATCGGTTCGCCACTTTTGATTTGTTGCAAGAGAATCCCCGCGGAAGCATGAGTGATCACGAGAGTATGCCCCGTTTCCTGCTCAAACAATGGCTGAATTTGCTGCAAAGTTTCCAAAAAAGCCATAATTACTGCAACACGAAGTTCCTCCGCGGTACTCGGTAATGGGGCGGCGAACAGGAGAAAATATCCAATGAATAGAGAAAATGACTTCATAAACAAAAGACCTCCTGAAAGAATAAGCCAAAGAACATTTTATTGAGTTATTTCGTCATAGTAGGGTTGTTGTAGCGCAATTTCCTGTAAACTAGGAACTGACAGTCGAGCTAAACCCATAGTGATTTGTTATAATCCAAACATGACACAATTCAAACTTGATCAACATTGCACCGCTGTCAATTTTCACAAGTAAAACAAAATGTTCCACGTTAATAGCTGCGTGAGAATGCCATTTAGCCTACTTCAGGTGAAAACGTAAACTGCATCGTACATTTAAACAAAAGCATTTACTCGGCTATTTCACATAAAATATTTACCATCATTCTATCGCAATACCGATTAAAAATGATGAAAATAGGTCGTATTGATATGAACTCTTTGATTATATTATTATTGATGCTCAGTTTAACGGCGCAGGCTGAAACGGTATATAAATTTACCAATGGTCAAGGCAATATTGAATTCAGCAGTGAAAAACCGCCACTTGGCATCACATTTGAAGCGATTGACATGGAAACCCGTGAAACGGCATCAGCATCACCCATTCCTGTGGCACCAGCTTCGATGTCATTGATTCCACCGGGGATTCCTGTGGCTGAACCACCGATGATTCCACTACCCACAACGTTAGAAACACCACTACCGCCCGTGACTCAACCCACTGTCACCCAGCCAGATGAAACCCATTATCAACAAGTGAGAAAAGATTTGTACGAAATTTGCGACCATTTAAAATACGGTTCAATCGAACGGAGAAAATGCCGTGCCGATGCCAAGCAAATTTTTCATGATAAATGTCATGACAAAGACACTCCTGTCAGCGAATTGTATCGACGGGCTTATTGTTCATTATCCGATAGTTATCCAATTGTGGAGTAAATTATGCAATCAAGAATCGTAGAAATTTGGGTCGGCGTTTTTGTCGCACTAGGATTCGCGGCATTACTGATGTTAGCGATGCAAGTCAGCAACTTAAGCAGTTTATATGCCGATGCGGGTTATGAAGTGACCGCTCGCTTTCGTAACATTGGTGGCTTAAAAGTTCGTTCTCCGATAAAAATGGCAGGAGTGCGTATTGGTCGCGTCTCACGCATTGATTTTGATAATAAAACTTACGAAGCCATTGTCATCATGAATATCGAACGCCAATATGACAAAATCCCCACTGATACCAGTGCCATTATTCTTACTGCGGGGTTACTTGGTGAACAATACATCGGTTTGGAAGCCGGCGGCGAAACTGAATTTTTGGTCAAAAACAGTGAGTTAAATCCATCGTTGACCCAATCCGCAGTGGTTTTAGAACAACTGATTGGCAAGTTTTTATATAACAGTGCCTCCGGCAGCGGAAGTGCCAAAACTAATTAATTTTCAAGGAAAAATCATGATTCGCAGTATGACCGCGTTTGCTCGCCAAGAACAGCAAAATCGTTGGGGACATCTCTGTTGGGAATTACGTTCGGTCAACCATCGGTATTTGGATGTTTCCGTGCGCTTACCTGATGAATTGCGTGGGTTGGAAGCAACCATCCGTGAACATTTGCAACCTCATTTACGACGCGGCAAGGTAGATTGTAGTTTGTATTTTCAACGAAATATCAATCAACTCATGCAGTTAAATGTAAATGTGCCCTTAGTACAACAATTATGGCAGGCGATTCAAACTGTGAATCAAATCACGGGAAATACCGCACCACCGGCAGCAATCGATATTTTACGATGGCAAGGCGTGTTAGATAACCAACATATTGATTTAGAAGTGTTAAATGTCGAAATTTTGCAGTTATTTGATTCCACTTTAGCACAGTTAATTGCCCAGCGGGAACGGGAAGGGGCGCAGTTAGGTCAGTTATTAGCACAGCGTTGTGAGGCAATTGCGACGGAAATTAAACAAGTGCGGATCGAATTACCGTTAATTTTGAACGCGTTACGCGATAAGTTACACGCGCGTCTGGCAGAATTTTCTGAATTGAATCCAGAACGTTTAGAGCAGGAAGTGGTGTTATTCACGCAAAAAATGGATGTGGCGGAAGAATTGGATCGGGCGGAAACACACTTGGAGGAAGTGCGCCAAGTTTTGCAGAAAAATGAAGCCGTTGGACGGCGATTAGAATTTTTAGTGCAAGAATTACACCGCGAAGCCAACACCTTGGGAGCGAAAGCAAACCATATCAATACAACACGTAGCGCAGTGGAATTGAAAGTATTGATTGAACAAATGCGGGAGCAAACCCAAAATATTGAGTAGTGTGTTCGCCAATCATCCGTTAAATCAATCTATTAAGTCGAAAATTCTGTTGGGCATCATTCAACCAATTGGGTGATTTCCGGCTCAGTTGATAACATGTCTTAGCGTAAAATTCATACCTGCGGCATTTGATTGAACAATTCAAACGGAGTGGTCAACTATGCAATTATATCGTGTTATCAACAGGTTATCATTATTATTTCTCAGCATCATGCCTTGGTACAGCGCGGCGGTGGAACTCCATGTCGCGGTCGCAGGAAGTTTTGTCGAGACATTGCAGCAACTTAAACCATTGTTTGAACAGGAAACTGGACACACTTTGACCATTACGACAAATTCAGTCACTGTACTGTACCAGAAAATAAAAAACAATGAAATTACCGCTGATATCTTGCTTTCTGCCGACGAAGAACATCCTAATTTGCTGATTAAAGAGAAATTAGCAATTCCAGAAAGTTTTTTTGTTTATGCCGTGGGTCGCCTGATCTTATGGACGAAATCGGCACCAATCCAACAATTGAATCAAAAAAGTTTGTTAAAAATCAATACGATATCCATCCCCAATCCAGATACTACCGTGTATGGTCATGCAGCACGGCAAATATTAGAAGGATTGGAATTGTGGGAAAAAATCCAACCAAAAATTCGCCTGACTCGAACGATAAACGAAGCCTATCAAAATACGCAAAATAATCAAACAGAAGCGGGATTTATTGGATTGGCGCAGTATTTAAGTTCGCTGGATAATTTGGGCACAACCTATTGGATTGTCCCACAATATTTGTATAAACCTTTAGCTCAAGGGGCAGTGATACTGAGTTCAACGCAACATCTGGCAGCAGCGCAGGCTTTTTTAAAATTTTTGCAGCATCCTAACTCTTTGAAAATTATTCGTGAATTTGGTTTTCGCTCCTCCTCTCAATTCACTAATGAACAGCAAGAGGATTGAGATTTGAAGTAAACGCTATCAAATCAAATAACTACGAAAATAAAAAATTGCACTGGTTTGTAGCAGCCTCTGAACTTGGTAACGAGGATAAGTATTTTATCCAACACCGCGCTGTAAATTCAACGCCAACAATCTTTCCAAAATTTCATCGTCACTGAGATTATTTTCCCAACCGTAGGCGGTAGCGACTGCATTATCAAGCACTTGGTGCGCTTTGATTAACCAATGCGGCGATTCGTTGTATAAATGAGTCAAAGTGCGTTTTTTCAGCTCTTTTGCCGCGTCTTCGTTGATGGGTAAAATCCGATCCGGATATCCCGCCACAATTTCAGGCACACGGCGCACCAAGTCCGGCGGATTCAGCCAATTTTCGCGTAATTCATTCAACCGTTTTGCCGCATGTTCAATCGCTTGGGCGTGTAAATTGTTTGAAAACTCACTTGCCGGCACATTTGGACTCAAACCTTCGGGAAAAGGAAAAGTTTCAAAAGTTGTCGTTGGAGTGTAACGCGGTCTGTCTTCTAAACTTGTTCCTAAACGCAAACTCCATAACTCGTGGAAATGTGAATGTAAAATGCCAAATGTCACATCATCGTCACGAGCAATCGCAACCGTTGCGCTGTCCGCCAAAATAGCTGAATTCATCCAAACAAACAGCCGATGTTTTGAAACTCTCGGAGTGATAACAAAACGAGATAACAGATTGATTACAGAACGCATTCCAGAGCGAGTTTCACCATATCGCCACCAATATTTTCGATGTCCGTCTCTACGCAAATTTTCACGAGAGGGTTTCACATTTTTCAAAACATACTCAAACGGTTTTTCATACAAACATGCTTCCTCTTCCGACATATTTGTGCCAAAATCAATAATCCAAGTATCTGAATAACGAGAAGTTATATCTCTCCCATTTGCCCAAGGACGCAACACATCGTGGTTTGGCTTGCCGTGTGGATTCAATGAAGATTTAAGCCATTCTCTCGCTAAATCACCAGAAATATCAAACGCACCATTTTTTTGAGTACCGATAAAAGAAACGCCAGAATTTTCAACTAATTGTTTTGCCTTGGTTAAATCAAGCGTTTGATGCAAAATATTCGGCGCGGTCAAATCGGCGTAAATTTGTGTGACGGGTTGATTATTCAGATATTTTTGCGAATCATTCTTTTCACCAAAACACACCAAGGAAACCCGCACCGCCGCTCCGTCATTCACCCATTCCTGATCATCCCACGCATGAAAAATCTCGCCAACTTCATTAATCTTTTCCAATACTTCGCGACTCGCCCCGCCACGAATGGAATTTGTCGCCACCAATCCCGCCGCCCGAATTTTGTCCTGCGCCAACAAATCACGAGCCTTTTCAAACCAATAGCACACCAAATCCACGCCACGGGACAATTTATCACGAAACGTCTCACGCAACTGATTCACATAAGATTCGCCCAACACATTAATCATCTTTTTGTTACCCAAGAACGGCGGATTTCCAATAATAAAATCAACCGGTTGCCACACCGCCTCGCGACCATTTTCATCTAATAATGCGTCCCGACACTCAATATGGCGCAAATCCTTCAAAACGGGATTATTTGGCAATTTATAGCCATGTTTCAATCGCCATTGCAAATAACCAATCCACACCGTCACCCGTGCCAATTCCGCCGCATACGGATTAATTTCGATGCCGCGCAAAATTTCTGGTGTTAAAACAGGCTGTTCCGCTTGCAAGCCCAACGATTCCATTTCCACACCGATGCGATGCTCAAAATCTTTCAACGCCTGAATGGTGACATACAAAAAATTGCCGGAGCCACACGCCGGATCGAGAATGCGTAATTGTTTAAGTTGTTGAACAAATTGAAAATAAGGCTCACGAATGTCATTCTCAAGATTCAATCCATTTTGTTGAACGGATGCAGTTTTGCGTTGTGCCAATTTCGCCTCAATGGTTTGTTTCACCGCCTGCCATTGCCGCTCTAATGGTTCAATAACAACAGGTTGCACGATACGCATGATTGATTGGGGATCGGTGTAATGCGCGCCCAATTGACTGCGTTTATCTGGGTCTAAACCGCGCTCAAACAACGTTCCAAAAATCGACGGCGAAATATCTTTCCAATCCTTTTGCGCTAATTCGTGAAGTTTCTGAATTTGAACCTTTTTTAGCGGCAACACTGTATCATCATCGAACAAACTGCCGTTAAACCATTCAATTTCAGTCGAACCGTAAAAACCACCCGTTTTCATCACTCGAAACAAACCCTGCAACACTTGCTCAAAATTCTGAGGTTTATCAGCCAACCGTTTGAGTACATTGGTAAATAAATTGGTTTCCAACAATTCGACATCTTGCGCGAATAAACAAAATAACACGCGATTTAGAAAGTGCGCAACTTGTTGAGGATCATGACCTTGCTCACGTAATTCTTGCGCTAAGTTGGCAAATTCCCGCGCAAACTCCTCTGTGACTGCAGTTTGAGTTAAACGCGGATGCAATCGCTCCGGGTCAGAAAACACCCATTTTAACAATTGTCGCTTTTCTGGAAACACCAAATCATGTAGTGCAACTGTGTGAATTCGCTGCACCGCGTTGGTAAAATTGGTATAAATTTGAATGGTGCGCAGGTCAGAAACCACCAATAACGGCGGATTTTCCAGCGCGGCGGCATAGCGTTGTAATTGCAAAAATGCGGCTTTCAAATCTTTATTGGGGGATTTATACTCCCACGCAAAATGCCCACTTTTCCACACGTCCGCCCACCCTTGCTGCCCAGTGTTTTGCAATAAACCTTTCTCGAAACAGTAAAAATCGCAAGTCGCAGCACTCGGTGGGGATTCTTCCAATAGATTGCACAAGTCATTGAAATGTAACTGTGCACCGCTGCGTTCATTCAAATTTGACGAATGCCAACGTTGGATAAATTGTTCAGCGGTGAGTTTTTCGGTCATGAGTGGGATTTAAAATTGGGTGGGAATACGTTGTTCAGTTTATTTCAAACACCACCAAGTCGCCTTGTGATCGCCATTTTCATAGACCGAAAGTGAGCCAATCGCGTTTTTGGGCGGTTCGGATTCGGTGCAACCCAAGCCTTTTTTCACCACATATTCAACAGATTTGTTGGTAAATCTCCACACGATATGCCGACATGGGCCCGTGCCCTCGACATCTTCAGTGCCATTAGTCATCGACATGTCTGGCTTAGATTCCATGCTTTTGGGTTTGTTCCATGCTTTGTAGCTAAAATCATCACCGGGAAGTGAATCAATCATGACCGTGTGTTTCTTCGCCTTGCAAACAAATACTTGTTCGGCAATGACGGAAGTGTTGAAAATGGTCAGGCTGGTAAAAATCAAGCAATACTTGAACATAAATAAGCCCCGCTTAGAAAATGGGAGGAAGATGAGAAATTTTGACATCAACTTAGATTTTATCTTATCCGAATCAGAATTTACCGAATTTAAGAATTTTGAAAATCAACTGGGATAACATGCTATTCATTGAACTGGGCAACGAATGCAACTGATTGAAGTAGAAAAGTTATCATCACGGTGCTCGCTACCCACGAAAATCACTATAATGCTTCAGCTTTTGCGACACTGTGCACCGCATCTAGCCGCACCGCTTGTAAATTATTTTCACTGATTCCTGTCGAAATTCCCATCAATTGCTCAATTGCCGTGACCAATGCCATCGCATCTAATTGATATTTCTTCATTAAATAGGGACGGCTTGCTCCATGAGCAAAAGTATCTTGTAAACCTAGCCGAATCAATTTCTTGCCGATGCCATGTTCCGCCATAATTTCTGCAACAATACTGCCCAATCCACCCACAACAGTATGATTTTCTAACGTGACCACGCCATATTTTACATTTTCCAATGCGTCCAAAAGTTGCTGTTTTGCAAACGGTTTCAGCGTAGAAACATGCAGATGGGTTATCGTCACCCCCGCCTGACGTAACGCATGACTGGCGCGCATGGCTTCTTCTGTGGTAATTCCCGACGACACGACCAAAATATCTGTTCCTTGACTCAATACCCGCAACTGATTGAAAACAAATGGAGTATCAAATAAACGCGGTACCATGCCCCGCAAAATTCGTACATATACTGGACCATCCACCGCATCGGCAACCTCAAGCACCGTTTCTACTTCTGTGGCATCTCCCGTTTCCAACAAAGTCATATTGGGTACGCTGCGTAAAATTGCAATATCTTCAATCGCTTGATGAGTAATTCCGCCCGGCGTGGTGATGCCCGGCAAAAATCCCATGAGGCGTACTTTTCTGTTGGAATACGCGATAGAATTGACCAATTGATCATACGGTCTGCGATACAGAAATACGCTAAAAGTATGAAAAAATGGACGAAAACCTTCCATCGCCAATCCCGCGCAAAAACTCAGCGTGTGTTGCTCGGTCATGCCCATCGAAAAAAATCGCTCCGGAAATTGGTTACGAAATTTGTCAATCTCGCATGAACTGGTCAAATCCGCTGATAAACAAAGGACATCAGGACGAGAGCGCGCAAATTGAATAAACGCATTGGCATAAGGTTTAGTTACAATATTCATAGTGCCTTTTTGAAAGTTTTTATTCATCACAATGCCGGCATGATAATACAAAACAGCGTGTAATATGTTAAACTGAATCATTTTCTCTTTAACTAACCAAGTAAGACTGTGGCGATATGAAATACTTAATTGTTGGAATTTTATGGTTATTTGCGACAATGGTTCACGCAGAGCCGCCGAAAACTGAGACAAAATCGACCGCTCCGGTGCCGCGAGTGGAGTTGAAAACCAATTTGGGCAAGATTACGTTGGAGTTAATGCCAGAGCAAGCTCCGGTGAGCGTTGAAAATTTTTTAAGTTATGCACAGTCGGGATTTTATAAGGGTGCGATCTTTCACAGAATTTTAAAAGGATTTCTCATTCAAGGCGGCGGCTATACCACGAATTTTGAAGCCAAACCGACGCGTCCCCCGATTATCAATGAAGCAAATAACGGATTAAAAAACACTCGTGGTTCAGTGGCAATGGCGCGACTGCCGGATCCGAATTCCGCAACCTCCCAATTTTTTATCAACACTGCTGAGAATGGTTTTTTGGATTATTCCTCGACACAAGAAGGTTATGCTGTGTTTGGTCAAGTGACTGAAGGCATGGATATCGTCGATAAAATTCAAGCAGTGGCAACCAAAGAAGTTGATAATGTTGGTAAAAATGTACCGGTCGAACTGGTGATTATCGAAGAAGTGAAGATAGAAAATATGCCCGCGTTGAAAACGGTTGAGTCAAAACCGCCGGTGACCACGCCCAATGTTGAGAAAGTTATTGAGAAAACGCCTGAGAAATCAGCGATGAAGACCGAAGCCCCCGCCGAAGTGAAATCAGAAAAACCACCGGTGGAAAAGGATGCCAAGCCGAAGGACGCGAAACCAGTGGAGAAAAATTTTGAACCAAATCAGGCAGTCGCAAAAACAGAGGGGAAACCAGCGGATAATGCCCCCATTGCAGAATCCACGCCTCCGGATGAACCTTCGACTCCTGACGCGCCGATTCCGATGATGCACTGATTGGATGATAAACTTTGTATGAATTGCAATTTATCTCCTTAATATCAATACGATCAACTTTCTGGAGAAGTTATCTGACGTAGAAATGACCCAGTTTCAATCTCATTTTCGTTCAATTCCCTGAGTTGTTTTCGTTCGAGAAATTGATGAAATGGAAACTGTGGCATTTCTATCAAGACAATAGTCTTAAAGTTGCACAATATCAGATGCTTCATGTCATGATGGTGCTCCGTCCTGTAAATTCATGCCAATCATTTCAACCGCAGATAATTCCTATCGATATGTTTACGATTCAGTTTTTGTTCATTGCCTGTTTATTTTTTCCTGTGATGAGTTCTGCACAAGAAGCACCGCCTACTCCTCCAGAGATTTTTGCCAAAGTATATTTTTTGCAAGATTATCAAAGCGGACAGGTCTTGCTAGAAAAAGAAGCAGATACCCCAGTGGAACCGGCGAGTTTAACCAAGTTAATGACTGCCTATCTCGTCTTTAAGCAATTGAAAGAAAAAAAATTCGCGTTGACAGATACCGCAAAAGTGAGCAATAAAGCCCGTCAGATATCTGGTTCGCGAACCCATTTGGAAGTCAATCATGAGGTTCCAATCGAGCAATTGATTCAGGGAATGATTGTGCAATCAGGCAATGATGCAACGGTGGTTCTGGCGGAAAAAGTGGCGGGGACAGAAGAAAAATTTGTGGCAATGATGAATGAACAGAGCAAAATGCTGGGACTCAATAACACACATTTCACTAATTGTACTGGCTTGCCCGACCCGGCTCATCGAAGTAGTGCGCGGGATTTGGCGAAAATTGCGACCGCGATTATTCATGATTTTCCAGAATATTATCGTTGGTATTCACAACGGAAATTCACTTACAACAATATCACACAATCGAACCGTAACTTATTGTTAGAAAAAGATAAAACTGTTGATGGCATCAAGACTGGACACACCGATGCAGCAGGTTTTTGTTTGGTTGCCTCAGCGAAACGCAATGATAATCGTCTCATCAGTGTTGTTTTAGGCACCAAAAGCGTCAAAGAACGTGCCGATGAAAGTTTGAAACTGTTGGAATATGGTTTTGCTACATTTGAAACTTTTTTACTTTATCAAGCCGCACAACCGATAAGTAAACGGCACATCTGGTACGGCAATCAGGATGAATTGATCTTAGGTTTACGACAACCGCTGTATCTTACGATTCCCAAAGGCAAACGCACAGAAATCACCGCGACCTTGTTCGCAGAAAAATATTTTAAAGCCCCCATTGCCGCGGGAAGAGTTTGTGGCAGCGTAAAAATCAGTTTACAAGGCAAAGTGTTAGAGGAACGCCCTGTGATTGCACTGAACACGGTGGTTGAAGGCAGTATCATGAAACGTTTTATAGATTATTTTACCGCATGGTTTTATTAATTCATGGAATTTTTGAGGAATAAAAAATGTCAAAAATCGCATTAGTCACCGGTGCCAATCGTGGTTTAGGATTAGAAACTTGCCGCCAACTGGCACAGCAACAAATTACAGTTATTTTAACCTGTCGCAACAAAGAGAAAGGGGAGCAAGCAGTTCAAAAATTAGCCCAGCAAGGTCTCAAAGTACAATTTCATCCGTTAGATGTCACCGATCCACAAAGTTGTCAGGAAACTTATGATTTTGTAGTTAAAACTTATGGACGGCTTGATATTTTAGTCAACAATGCCGGCATTTTTCCCGACGATAAAATGAGCAGTGCGTTGGATATTCAAGTCGATATTTTGCGCGAAGCGATGGAAACTAACCTGTACGCGCCATTTCGGCTGTGTCAATTGTTTATCCCATTGATGTTAAAAAATAATTATGGTCGAATTGTTAATTTATCCAGTGGTATGGGACAATTGACCGGCATGAATGGCGGGTGTCCCGGTTATCGCACCTCAAAAACCGCACTGAATGCACTAACATGTTTGTTAGCCGATGAACTCAAAGGAAAAAATGTGTTGATCAATTCGCTGTGTCCGGGTTGGGTCAAAACGGATATGGGCGGCGCGGGAGCTTCACGAGAATTGCCAGAAGGCGCGGATACTATCGTGTGGTTGGCGACTTTGCCAGATGGCAGTGCGTCGGGGGGATTTTTCCGCGACCGAGAAATTATTCCTTGGTAGTCAGTTGGTAACGAGCTAACGAGTCCAGTATTAATAACTTGTAATAAAATTTGATGAAAATAATTGAATCTATTGAAAAATTACGTGCAGAAATTCGCAATTGGCGTGAAAATCGGCAAACAGTCGCCTTTGTGCCAACGATGGGCAATTTACACGACGGACATTTGCAGCTTGTCGAACGCGCCAAAACGGTTGCAGATAGAGTAGTCGTGAGTATTTTTGTAAATCCGTTACAATTTGGGGTGAACGAAGATTTTAATCAATATCCGCGCACCTTACAACAAGACGCTGAAAAATTAGAAGTTTTGCAAACGGATTTACTATTTTATCCCCAAGTTGCCGAATTATATCCGCGCGGCATGACTGATTTAACTAAAGTCATTGTGCCGAATTCTTTGAAAGAAACGCTATGCGGCAGATCGCGTCCGGGACATTTTGACGGCGTGGTAACGGTGGTCAATCTACTGTTTCAACTGGTGCAACCGGATAAGGCGTTGTTTGGCTTGAAAGATTTTCAGCAATTCTTGGTGATTCAGCGCATGGTAGCAGATTTGCATATCCCTGTAGAAATAATTGGTGTGCCCACAGTGCGCGAAACCGACGGTCTAGCGATGAGTTCGAGAAATCAATATCTTAACCCAGAAGAACGTCAACGCGCTTCCTTGTTATTCCAAACGTTGCAAACGATACAACAACAGTTATTACAAGGTAAAACCGACACAATTGCACTATGTGCCCAAGCCATTGTTCAGTTGCAACAACATGATTTTAAAGTTGATTATGTCGCGATACGTCGTCAACAAGATTTAGCGACCTGCACTTCAACAGATAAGTCATTGATTATATTGGTTGCTGCACGGCTAGGAACCACTCGACTAATAGACAATTTGTTGTGTCAATTGTAGCAAAATGAAGTTTTGGAAATGAGCTAAATTTCTAATAACTTGATTTACAAAAACTTTTAAAGAGAGATTATTTTGGAACAATTTCATGGTACAACCATCCTTTCGGTGCGACGCGACGGACAAGTCGTGATCGGCGGAGATGGACAGGTCAGTTTTGGGAATACTAGAATGAAGGGTAATGCGCGTAAAGTCCGCAGGCTTTATCGTGACAAAGTGATTGCCGGATTCGCAGGTGGCACCGCCGACGCATTTACGCTGTTTGAACGGTTTGAAGCGAAATTAGAGAAACATCAAGGACATCTGGTGCGTTCCGCAGTTGAATTGGCGAAAGATTGGCGCACGGATCGTATGTTACGGCGGCTTGAAGCCATGTTAGCAGTGGCAGATCATACCGCTTCCCTTATCATTTCTGGCAATGGCGATGTCATCGAACCTGAAGATGCTATCATGGCGATTGGATCGGGCGGTGCGTTTGCTCAGTCGGCGGCGCGGGCATTGTTGGAAAATACCGAGCTTTCAGCGAAAGATATTGTAGAAAAATCCCTGCATATCGCGGCTGACATTTGTATTTACACCAATCATCAATTAACGATAGAAACGCTGAATAATTAAAAAATGCGTGTTTCATCAATCCGTTGCAATCACCTTTTTTAATTGAAAGATACGAATATGAGCCAGATGACTCCCAAAGAAATTGTTAGTGAATTAGACAAGCACATTGTTGGACAAACTGCGGCAAAACGCGCGGTGGCAATCGCGCTGCGCAATCGGTGGCGACGAATGCAGGTCGAGCCGGGCTTACGCAATGAAATTACACCGAAAAATATTTTGATGATTGGTCCCACTGGGGTGGGAAAAACCGAAATTGCTCGCCGTCTTGCCAAACTTGCCAAAGCCCCATTTATTAAAATCGAAGCGACCAAATTCACCGAAGTCGGCTATGTGGGGCGGGATGTCGAGTCAATTATCCGTGATTTGGTGGAAATGTCGGTCAAAATGATGCGCGAAGAAGCAACGCAGGAAGTGCGTATTTTGGCAATGGACGCAGCCGAGGAGCGAATTTTAGACGCATTATTGCCCCCAGCGCGTGATGAATCTGAGGATCGGCGACGTGGGATAGAAGAAGAATCTTCGACGCGACAACGGTTTCGCAAAATGTTGCGGGAAGGTAAGTTGGATGATAAGGAAATTGAAATCGAGGTCAGTGAAACGCGCATCGGTGTGGAAATTATGGCACCACCGGGCATGGAGGAAATGACCAGTCAATTGCAAAACATTTTTCAGAGCATGGCGGGGACGCGCTCAAAAACTCGTAAGTTGAAAGTGAAAGATGCGTTCAAAATGTTGCAAGAAGAAGAAGCCGACCGTTTGGTCAATGAAGATGATTTGAAAGCCAAGGCGGTTGAGCGAGTTGAGCAGCATGGGATTGTTTTTATTGACGAAATCGACAAGGTGACGCGGCGTGGTGAAGCCAGTGGACCGGATGTGTCGCGGGAAGGCGTGCAGCGGGATTTATTGCCCTTGGTGGAAGGCAGCACGGTGAGTACCAAGTATGGCATGATTCGCACTGATCACATTTTGTTTATCGCATCGGGGGCGTTTCACCTGTCGAAACCTTCTGATTTGATTCCCGAATTACAAGGACGGCTACCCATCCGAGTGGAATTAAATGCGCTGACGACAGAGGATTTTGTGCGAATTTTGACCGAGCCCGATGCGTCATTGACCGAGCAATATGTGGCGTTAATGCAAACCGAAGGGGTGACGATTCAATTTGCCCCAAATGCCATTCGCCGGATTGCTGAAATGGCATGGCAAGTCAATGAACGCACTGAAAATATTGGAGCGCGGCGGTTGCACACAGTGTTGGAATGTTTGTTGGAAAAAGTTTCGTTTGAAGCTCCAGAATTGCAGGGTAAATCCATCGTGATTGATATGGAATATGTCAATTTGCATCTCAATGAGTTGGTCAACAATGAAGATTTAAGTCAGTATATTTTATAGAAATGTAGCGGTATCCACCCATGAAATTCGTCTTGATGATTTAGATTCACTCGAATCAGAAAGACGAAAATTTATCTATGTATGGGTTTCTTCGATAAATCAAAAAGATCGGTTATACATCCACACTCTGTGCCTTGAATAAATCTCACTTATGATAAAATGGCATCAGGTAGTTTTTTAATAGATGCACCTAATGCTAGACTTTTCCTCGTTCCAATGCTCCGTGTCGAAGCCATTGACTTCAGGAATTGTGACTCAAAATGACAATATGGTAAATTTTATTAAATAAAACAAACGGTTCCTCGTTCCAATGCGCCGCGTTAGAATGCAGTCCGGACGCTCCAGCGTCACGCGTGATGATTTTTAACTGATTGCTTTTTATCATCTTGATGAAAAATTGTTGCTCCGTTGAAATGGAAAGCGAAATACAGGTGGTTGAACCCGTAGAATTTGAACCGGTGACGCGGAGCGTCTGGGCTGCATTCTAACGCGGCGCATTGGAACGAGGAATTCTTTGTTTTATTTAGAAAATCTATCACATCTATTGGAAATTAAATTTGAACTGCGTAACTCCTAAACTTTTCAACAGGAACTAACTCACACCACGCCGGCGCGCAATAAATCGTGCATCTGCAACGCACCAACCAGATGACGTTCCATATCTGTTACCAAAAGCGCAGTAATTTTATGCTGTTGCATCACGCTCAATGCGTCCACCGCCAACTGATCCGCTTGCACTGACTTTCCGCCCCGTGTCATCACTTCAGCAATTAAAACTCGATGTAAATCAATCTGTTTATCAAATACTCGTCGCAAATCCCCATCGGTAAACACGCCTAAAACTTTGCGCGCCTCATCAACAATCGCAGTCATGCCCAAACCTTTGCGACTCATTTCAACCACTGCGTGCGACAACGTATCTGATTGTAAAACCATAGGAATTCGCTCTCTCGTGTGCATCACATCTCGCACATGCAACAATAACCGCCGTCCCAATCGACCTTTTGGATGCGAACGCGCAAAATCTGCGGCATTAAATCCCCGTGTTTCTAACAACGCAATTGCCAACGCATCCCCCATCACCAAGGCAGCAGTCGTGCTGGCGGTCGGAGCTAAACCCAAGGGACATGCCTCTTTTGCGACGCTGACATCAAGATTGACGGTGGCAGCGCGGGCGAGGGTGGAATTGGGATTGCCCGTGAGCGCGATGAGGGGCACATTTAAGCGTTTGATTAACGGCAAAATAACCAAAATTTCATCCGTTTCACCAGAATTCGACAAGGCTAAAACCACATCTTTCGCAGTGATCATGCCCAAATCACCATGACTCGCTTCGCCGGGATGCACAAAAAACGCAGGACTACCGGTACTTGCAAGCGTGGCGGCAATTTTTCCCCCGATATGCCCGGATTTTCCCATGCCCAACACCACAATTCGCCCATCGCAGCGCAGTAAATAATCGCAAGCCCGCACAAATTCATCATCAATTCGGGTGGTCAACGCAGCAATCGCCTCCGTTTCGGTGTGAATCACGGCAAGCGCGAGTTCTCGCAATTTATTGGCATCAATCGAGGTCATGATTATCTCAGTGACTGAAATCTAAGTTAAAATGAGGACGAGACAACGCATGAGATTTGCGGTTCATCCGTTGGTTGGCAGTGATTAAAGTGCGAAAATATATTTTCTCAAATTCAGCAAAAAATTCTATAAATCAGCCAATTGTTGCGCTTGAGTAAAATCTAAGGTGCCTTCATAAATCGCTCGACCGGTAATCGCGCCGATAATGCCAAAATTGGCAACTTTACATAATGCGGCAATGTCGTCAATGGTTGTAATGCCTCCCGAAGCAATCACTGGAATATGAATCGCTTGTGCTAATTCAACCGTTGCTTGCACGTTGACTCCTTGCATCATACCGTCTCGACTAATATCGGTGTAAACAATCGCCGAAACTCCCGCCTGTTCAAATTGTTTTGCCAGATCAATCGCTGAAAAATCAGAAACTTTTGCCCAACCATCCGTCGCGACCTTGCCCTCTTTGGCATCCAAACCGACAATAATATGCTCTGGGAAGGCATGACAGGCTTGTTGTACAAAATTTGGCTCCGTGACTGCTTTTGTACCAATGATCACGAAATCGACCCCAGCATCTAAATAGATTTGAATGGTGTCAAGCTGACGAATTCCTCCCCCCACTTGAATGGGAAGCTGCGGAAAAGCATGAGAAATTTTGCGAATAATGTCAATATTGACGGGTTCGCCAGCAAACGCGCCATTGAGGTCAACAATATGCAATCGGCGGGCACCGGCATCTACCCAACGTTGTGCCATTGCAATTGGATCGTTAGAAAAAACAGTATCTTCTTCCATCCGCCCTTGTTTCAAGCGAACACAAAATCCATCTTTCAAATCAATCGCTGGAATAATTAACATGATGATTCCTTTAGAAAAATGTTCCGTCCAATGGCGAAGAAGCACTGGCATAACGCTTACGGGGCATTCGACCGGCTAAAAAGGCTTCGCGACCGGCTTCAATGGCTTTTTTCATTGCCGCCGCCATCAACACTGGATTTTTCGCTAACGCAATTGCGGTATTCATCAGTACGCCGTCGCACCCCAATTCCATTGCCACTGCTGCGTCTGAAGCCGTGCCCACGCCCGCATCGACTAAAATTGGCACGGTTGCATTTTCGATGATTGTCAATAAGTTATACGGATTACGCACGCCCAAACCCGAACCAATCGGCGCAGCCAACGGCATAACCGCCACGCAACCAATGTTTTCTAACCGTTTGGCAATCACAGGATCGTCGGAGGTATAAACCATGACTTGAAAACCATCTTTGACAAGAATTTCAGCGGCTTGCACGGTTGCAATGACATCGGGATATAACGTTTTTTCATCGCCCAAGACTTCTAATTTGACGAGCGCGTGTCCGTCTAACAATTCCCTCGCCAATTTGCAAGTACGCACGGCATCTTCTACCGTATAACAACCGGCAGTATTCGGTAAAATCGTATATTTATCAACGGGAAGCACATCTAATAAATTTGGTTGATCGGCATGTTGTCCAATGTTGGTGCGACGAATGGCAACGGTGACAATTTCCGCACCACTGGCTTCCGTTGCCGCGTGAGTTTCGGCTAAGTCCTTGTATTTTCCCGTTCCTACCAATAAGCGCGAGCGATAAGTTTTACCAGCAATGTTCAAGGGAGTGTCGTGCATAAAGAGACCTTCTGATGCCAAATTATTTAAATGACGGGTTAGAAATCAAATAGATAGCGTATTTTGTTCTGTATCGCGTAAGGTCAAACCCCAACCACCGCGCCGCTTATTATACCGATATTGTTGTGTATTGGGTTGAGTTCAGAATTCGACAGATTTACAAAATATTGAAGCGGAAATTAGCCGAAACTAACCTGATTTTAATTGATTTCTGTCGCTTGATGCTCTTGAAAACAATGGGAGCGAATTGATTTATGGATTTGTTTGCGTTGCAATTTATAGTTTGTTATAGTGTTCCTAAATCGTTTATAGATTTGTCGATTGATAACCACTGTTGTATAATCCCAGTTCGATTAAAAAATTTTATGGATGATTTCAAGTACCGGATTAAACCACGCTAGTACACTGTCATGTTTGAATTGACGGGTATAGATGTTTGAGTTTGATA
>DYNO01000014.1 GCA_020721025.1 Thiomargarita sp.
AAAATAGAAACAGCTTAATCTACATGGCTTAAAGATGTCAAATCGGTTCTATACAATGCTTCTGCTTGTTCATCAAAATGAATTTTCATCACTTAATCCTTATCAATCGTTACCGCTGTTTTATGACTGCGAAAAAATTTACTGGTTGTCGCTTTATCCCATGCCAATTGACTGCTCTCTGGAATATCTGATTGGTCAATCTCATCGTCAGACATGCTACGCAACTCAACTAATTGTTCTTCTATAGTTTTTAACATAATGATTTATATCTAATTTTAGTCAAGTAAGGTGGGTAACTGATTGATGTCGCCCACCAAAATTTATTTACCTAATTTATTTCGTCGCCTTCCCTTTTGCCGCAGTTTTGGAGTCAATGAGCGCGTCGGTGGTGACAACTTTCTCACTGTCCGCCGGGATACGACGCAAAATAATTCCCGCCAACGGTGGCAAGGTCAACACGGTCGAATGCGGGTGATTCATCCAACTGACGGCTTCGGTTTGCACTTCAAAATTGCCCACGTTGCTACCGCCATAATAGCCGGAATCTGAATTAAAAACTTCGCGATACACGCCCGGTTGCGATACGCCAATGCGATAACCATAACGGGGCACGGGAGTGAAATTTAGCACGACGATCAATTCTTCTTTATCCGTCCGCCGCACGTAGGAAATAATCGACTGCGCTGCATCATGGCAATCAACCCACGCAAACCCGCGTCCATCAAATTCCCAACGATACAGTCCGGGCGAATTGACATACAACTGGTTTAAATCTTTGACTAAAACTTGCACGCCGGCATGATAATCAATTTCCAACAGATGCCACTCCAAACCGTCAGCATGATCCCACTCGCGCCCCTGCCCAAATTCACCGCCCATGAACAACAGTTTTTTACCGGGATACGTCCATTGATAAGTGTATAATAGTCTGAGATTTGCGAATTTCTGCCACCCATCGCCGGGCATCCGATCCAACAGTGATTTTTTACCATGCACCACTTCATCATGCGAAAACGGCAAAATGAAATTCTCGCTGAACGCATACAACATCCCAAACGTCAGATGATCATGATGATACGGACGATACACGGGGTCTTTGCTCATGTATAGCAACGTGTCGTGCATCCAGCCCATATTCCACTTCATGCTAAAGCCCAAACCGCCCACCCACGTCGGACGTGTCACTTGGGGCCAACTGGTCGATTCTTCTGCCATCATCAATGAACCGGGAAATTCGGCATGGGTGACGGAATTCAGTTCACGCATAAAATCAATCGCTTCTAAATTCTCATTGCCACCGTATTTATTCGGAATCCACTCGCCTTCGTTACGGGAATAATCCAAATACAACATCGAAGCGACAGCATCCACGCGTAACCCGTCGATGTGAAATTCTCGCATCCAAAACAACGCGTTAGAGATCAAAAATTCTTTAACTTCATAACGTCCATAGTTGAAAATCAACGTGCCCCAATCGCGATGTTCCCCTTGGCGCGGATCGGCATATTCATACAACGCCGTGCCATCAAACCACGCTAACCCGTGAGCATCTTTGGGAAAATGTCCCGGCACCCAATCCAAAAATACCCCGACGTTGTGTTGATGACAGTAATCGACAAAATAACGAAAATCGTCTGGCGAACCGAATCGGCTGGTGGGTGCGAAAAATCCCGCGACTTGATAGCCCCATGACGCATCGAGCGGATATTCGGAAATCGGTAACAATTCGATGTGGGTAAAACCCAAACTTTTGACGTAATCCACCAACCGTTTTGCCAACTCCCGATAGCCGATAAATTCTCCTTCGCTGTCAAGATGTTGCCATGAAGCAAGATGCACTTCGTAAATACTGAGTGGGGCATGTTGCCAATCGGAAGTTTTGCGCGTTTCCAACCATTTCCCATCGTGCCATTGGTGTTGTGACGGTGCAACCACATAGGACGAAGTGTTGGGGCGCAATTCAAAACCAAAGCCATAAGGGTCTGATTTTAAGAAAATACTGCCAGTGGCGCGGTTACGAATTTCGTATTTATACAGCGTATTGGGCTGAAGTTCGGGGATAAACAATTCCCACACACCACTTGAACCCCGCACTCGCATCAGGTGTTGGCGACCATCCCACTCGTTAAATTCCCCCACCACGCTGACACGTTCGGCATTCGGAGCCCACACTGCAAACAAGACTCCCGGAACTCCATCAACCGTGCGAATATGCGCGCCGAGGAAATCATAGACATTATAATGTTTCCCTTCATTAAACAAATGAAGTTCAAAATCAGTGAGTTGTGGCATAAAGCTGTAAGTATCGTAAGTTTTATGCGTCTTGCCATGATCATCCACCCATTGCAGATGATAACGACCTTGAATCGTTCCCAGCGCGCCCCGCCATTCAAACAAATCTGTGTGGGGAATTCGCAGCATCGTTAAATTGCCCGGTTGCACAGAGACTTGTTTCACCTTGGGCAAAAATACTCTCACAATTTCTTGATTCTTCTCGACATGTTTGCCAAGCACGGCGAAAGGATCATGGTGGCGTGCATCAATAATCTTTTGGAGTTCTGGATTGAGTTTGACGGTAGGCATAATGCAACTTTAGGTGGTTTGAAAAAGCATGGTGGTGGTTTCTAGAAAATATTTTTCATTCTATCATACTCAAACATGTGCGTATTCTCTAAGTTAAAATTGCACGATGGGGCGAGGCATGGCTTATGGAATCGGTTTGACCTCTTCAAATCCTAATTAAAGAGTTTGGCGATGTATCGACTTATCGGCAAACTCAAATCTCGCTCAATTTTTTGTTAAAATTAAACATCTCTCGTTGTGATTCCTACTGAATTCACCATCCTAAAATCTAACAATGGATTAAACACGCAAATGCAGAGCAAGTGGTTTAAAAATTTGCAAATTTATTGTTTTCGTCAACCCGTCACCCTCACTGTCGCCAGTTTGCAAGAAAAATTGAGCCAATCGCCCTTTCATCCCGCGGGGCAATTGGAATGGTCAAGCATGGGTTGGGTGCCGCCGTCCGAAGAAAGTGACGCGTTGGTATTTCCTGTCAGTCACACATTATTTTTCACCGCTCGCAGACAGGACAAAATTTTACCGAGCTCGGTTATCCGAGATTTTGTGCAAGAACGGATTGAACACATCGAATCCGAGCAACTACGCAAAGTGGGTAAACGGGAAAAAAATGAGATTAAAGATCAAATTATTGCAGAATTACTGCCCCGCGCTTTGCCCCGTAACAGCGAAATTACCGCCTATATTGACACGAAAAATGGCTGGTTGATTGTCAACACCTCCAGTCGCAAAAAAGCCGAAGATGTCATCAGTTTATTGCGTATGGATGTAGGCGATTTATCCCTGATTTTGCCGGAACTCAACACTTCGCCGATGCGCTCCATGACCCAGTGGTTGACTACCCGTGATTTACCCTCGCAATTTGAATTGGGGGAAGATTGCAAATTAATCGCGGACGAAGGAGAATCGGTCACTTGTAAACAATTAGATTTACTCTCAAAAGAAGTGACGGAACATTTAAACGCTGGCAAACTGGTACAATACCTCGCGTTACAATGGCAAAATAAACTCGCCTTCGTATTAGATGATGAATTTAGCGTTCGTCGGGTGGAATTTTTGGAAATCAACGAAGAATCAACTGATGACATGTACGCTAATTTAGCCCTGATGACCGTCGTTTTCGCGCAATTTATCCCGCAACTCTTTGAAGCATTGGGCGGTTTAGCAACACCATCGACCTAATTTTATCGCATCGCAATTATCGCCCCCTCATTTTTCTAGGAATGTTATGGGTTTGATTCATCTTGCTATCAACAATAATCGCGTGGTGTTGTTCTCGCTACTATTTATTTTTATTGTCGGTACAGTCACTTATCTGAATATGCCACGAGAATCTGAGCCCGATGTCGCAATTCCCATGATCTACGTCTCAATTTCGCACGACGGAATTTCTCCCGAAGATGCCGAGCGATTGTTGATCCGTCCGATGGAAAAGGAATTGCGAACCATCGAAGGAATCAAGGAGTTACGAGGCACTGCCAGCGAAGGTCATGCCGCGATTATTTTGGAATTCGATGCGGGATTTGAAAGCGACAATGCCATGCGTGATGTGGTGCAAAAAGTCAACGTGGCGAAATCCAAATTGCCCGCCGCTACCGATGAACCGTTGGTTAATGAAATCAACGTCGCGCTTTTTCCGATTTTAATCATCATGTTATCTGGCGATCTTCCCGAACGCACTTTGTTAAACGTGGCGCGGCAATTGAAAGATGCGATTGAATCTGTTCCTGAAGTTTTGAAAGTCGAAATTGGGGGAGATCGGGAAGAAGTCGTGGATATTTTGGTGGATCCGCGGCATATTGAAAGTTATCAACTGAATTACGAGGAAATTTACCAATTTTTCGCGCGCAATAACATTTTAGTCGCGGCAGGGGCGTTGGATAATGGCAAGGGCAGATTTAATATTAAAGTGCCCGGCGTGTTTAAAAATGTCATGGATATCTTGGAATTACCGATTAAAGTGCGTGATCAAAAGGTAGTGATGTTAAAAGATATTGCAGAAATTCGCCGGACGTTTAAAGACCCAATAACTTTTGCGCGCGTCAATGGTAAACCTGCGTTAACATTAGAAATTTCTAAACGGGTGGGAACGAATATTATTTCCACCATCGAACGAGTGCAGGCAGTGGTGACCGAGGCGAAAAAGTTACTTCCCACCAATATTCACGTCGGTTTCATTCAAGACAAGTCTGAAGATGTGAGAAACATTTTAAATGACTTGCAAAACAATGTGTTAAGCGCAGTGCTCTTGCTGTTTATCGTTGTGGTTGCAGCATTGGGATTACGCAGTGCAATGTTAGTCAGTTTAGCGATTCCCGGCTCTTTTCTACTCGGTATTTTGGTATTGGCGTACATGGGCTTGACGCTTAACATCGTGGTTTTATTCAGTTTAATTCTCGCTTCCGGCATGTTGGTTGATGGCGCGATCATTGTCACAGAATACGCCGACCGTAAAATGCTTGAAGGCATGTCCAACGTCGAAGCCTATGGATTGGCTGCAAAACGCATGGCATATCCGATTATTGGCTCCACTTTAACCACGTTAGCCGTATTTATTCCACTGCTCTATTGGCCCGGCGTATTGGGGCAATTCATGAAATATTTACCGATCACTGTGATTGCAACCTTGGCGGCTTCCGTTGCGATGGCATTGATTTTTGTACCTACTTTGGGCGCGCTGTTTGGTAAACCCAGTCCGATAGAACTCCCCAATCACGACACGGCACCGCTGGAAAGTATTCATGGCTTGACGGGATTATACGTGCGCTTTTTGAGTCGAGTGATTCGTTATCCGGCGACCGTGTTGATTTTGGCGATCAGCCTGTTGATTGGAGTCAATCTTGTTTATGCGGAATATGGACATGGCATTGAATTTTTTCCCAAAGTTGAACCCAATAACGCATTGTTGCATGTGCGTACTCGTGGCGATTTATCGGTGTATGAGCGGCAAAAGTTGGTCAATGAGGTCGAACAACGCATTTTGGCGATGAAGGAGCTAAAAAGTATTTATTCGCTCAGTGGGCTGTTATCGCAAGAAGACATTCCCGAAGATGCTATCGGTGTGATTCAATTGGAGTTTATTGATTGGCGCGCCCGCCGTCCTGCCAGTGAGATTTTGCACGATATTCGCGAACGCACCAAGGATTTAGCCGGCATTGTGATAGAGATTCGTAAGCAAGAAGGCGGACCGGTGCAAGGAAAACCGATCCAAATTCAAGTCAGTTCGCAGTTTCCAGAATTATTGCAGCCCACAGTCGAAAAACTGGTCGCCGGTTTACAGCAGATTCGAGGCTTGATTGATCTGGAAGATAGCCGTCCGTTGCCCGGTATTGATTGGAAAATGCAGGTGGATCGGGCGCAAGCGAGTCGTTTTGGCGCGGATATTTCTTCTATTGGCAGTGCGGTTCAATTGGTTACAAATGGCATCATGGTTGGAGAATACCGTCCGAATGATGCTGATAAAGAGGTGGAGTTGCATGTGCGGTTTCCGCCAGAATATCGTCATTTAGAACAATTAAATCAATTGCGTATCAACACCGCGCAGGGCACTGTCCCGATCAGTTTATTTGTGCAACGGGTGGCAGAACCGCGCACTGGGACGATTAAACGCAGCGATGAACGGCGCATTCTCAGTGTGATGGCAAATGTGGCAGATGGCGTGTTAGTCGATGATAAAGTGAAAGAAATTCGGGCGTGGTTGACAAAAACTGAAATCGACCCGCGTGTCACATTGACGTTTAAAGGCGAAGAGCAAGAACAACAAGAAGCGCAAACTTTTTTGGGTAATGCGTTCGGGATTGCGTTGTTTTTGGTGGCAATTATCTTGGTTGGGCAATTTAACAGTTTCTATCAGACCTTGTTAATTTTGAGCGCGGTGATTTTATCGACCATTGGCGTATTGTTGGGCTTGCTGATTACCGGGCAACCATTCGGGATTGTGATGTGTGGGATTGGTTTAATTGCCTTGGCGGGCGTGGTGGTGAATAACAATATTGTGTTGATTGATACGTTTAATGTTTTGCATAACGATGGCATGGAGCCTCATGAGGCGGTGTTGCGTACCTGCGCCCAGCGACTGCGACCGGTGTTTTTAACCACAGTGACCACGATTTTGGGACTGGTGCCGATGGCGTTGAGCATGAATATTGATTTGTTTAATCGTGAAGTGACTTTTGGCGCGCCGTCAACGCAATGGTGGACGCAATTGGCAACTTCGATAGCAGGGGGATTGACCTTTGCGACGATTTTAACGCTGGTGGTGACTCCGTGCTTGTTACTGTTGGGAAGTCGAAAAGCGAAGCGTTCTTTGTAGTTTTCGTTTGCCGACGTGCTCCGTCCTGTCTGAACCACAATGAGCTGAGGAATCCTTACACAGAACTACATCATTTAGTTGAATATTTGAGCCATTTGAAAAGTCCGAAGCGGGATTCTCAGTGTACGAAAAAAAAAAGGACTGAGAACATTCGCTCCCAATCCCTTTTTTATAAACTACTTAATACGATCCCATTCAGGAACTTCTCTTGCTGGAATTTTATCTAAAATAGCCAAGACTTCCGGCAATAATTCATCGAGAGAGTGTTGTTGTAGTCTGGTTTCTAGCGCAGTCGTCCGTTCTGCTAATTTATCTGATTGAATGGAAAAATCCGTTTTACCCATTTGAAGCGGATGAGCATTTGTCATAAATATTGCTCCAATCGTTATAGAATTCTCTCGGTGTTGTCACCTTAAAATTCAGTTTTTTCAGTTCACTATGTTTGAAATCTTTGATATTAGATGTGATAAGAAACTGACTTTGACTTGTAAAAGCGCATTCACATATACAATTATCCTTCTCGTCTCCAAGATTTGGTCTAAGCAGAAAATACACAGAATGTTGTTTGGCTAATAATGCTATTACATCTAAAATTTTTTCAACTTCATCGCTGGTTAATCGAGGTTTAGCCAAAATATCAGGTCTCGTCAACACGTCATAGTATTCAAAGTAAACTGAATTAGTTAGAGCAAATCGAATTTTGTTGCTTAATGCTAATTGCAGTATTTGGTGAGAAGCATCTTTATTACTATGAATAGCTGAAAAGATTACATTGGTGTCTAAAGTAACAATCATAACGAATAAACCTCTTGATGTAAGTTTGATAAAAAGTAACATTTATATACCATGGTAGTGTTCATAATTTAGTTTCTCTACGGTTAATGAAGGGGGGAATTGTACTATAAAATAGGGACTGAGAACATTCGCTCCCAATCCCTTTTTTCAAAACAGTTGTTGAAAATTCAACAGATTACATCATACCGCCCATGCCGCCCATATCACCACCACCTGCATGATGATGTTCTTCTTTCTTCGGCAATTCTGCAACCATCGCTTCGGTCGTGATCATTAAACCTGCAATAGAAGACGCATTTTGTAACGCGGTGCGAGTCACTTTCGTTGGGTCTAAAATACCCATTTCGATCATGTCGCCGAATTCTTCAGTTGACGCATTATAACCGTAGCTGCCCGTGCCTTCCTTAATTTTATTCACGATAACAGAGGCTTCTTGACCAGAATTAGCCACGATTTGACGCAGTGGTTCTTCCATCGCACGGCGCAAAATGCTGATACCCACGTCTTGGTCATGATTGTAACCTTTCAGGTCTTTCATGCCGTCTAACGCACGAATCAACGCCACACCACCGCCCGGCACCACGCCTTCTTCAACCGCTGCACGAGTCGCATGTAACGCATCTTCAACGCGGGCTTTCTTTTCTTTCATTTCGACTTCAGTGGCTGCACCGACCTTGATCACAGCAACACCACCGGCTAATTTAGCGACGCGTTCTTGTAATTTTTCACGGTCGTAGTCAGAAGTGGTTTCTTCGATTTGACGGCGGATTTGTTCGACACGAGCCTTGATGTCTGCTTGGCTGCCAGCACCGTCGATGATCGTGGTGTTTTCTTTGGTGATTTGAACTTTCTTCGCAGTGCCTAAATCTTCCAAGCCTGCTTTTTCTAAGCTCAAGCCAACTTCATCAGAAACCACTTGACCACCGGTTAAAATCGCGACATCTTGTAACATGGCTTTGCGACGATCACCGAAGCCGGGGGCTTTCACCGCTGCGACTTTGACGATACCGCGAATGGTGTTGACGACTAAAGTGGCTAAGGCTTCACCTTCGACATCTTCAGCGACGATTAATAAAGAACGTCCGCCCTTTGCTACGCCTTCTAACACGGGCAACATTTCGCGGATGTTGGAAATTTTCTTGTCGTAGAGCAGGATTAATGGGTTTTCTAATTCCACGCTCATCGTTTGTTGATTGTTGATGAAGTATGGGGACAAATAACCACGATCAAACTGCATCCCTTCAACCACATCTAATTCATTGTCTAAACCTGAACCTTCTTCAACCGTGATCACGCCTTCTTTGCCCACTTTCGCCATCGCATCGGCAATAATCCGACCAATCGCTTCATCAGAGTTGGCAGAAATCGTACCGACTTGAGCAATCGCTTTGTCATCGGTGCAAGGCTTGGAGGCTTTTTTCAATTCGGCAACCGCTTGAATCACCGCTTTGTCGATACCGCGTTTTAAATCCATTGGATTCATGCCCGCAGCAACCGCCTTCATGCCTTCGATTAACATGGATTGCGCTAAAACTGTTGCAGTGGTGGTACCATCGCCCGCCGTGTCAGAAGTTTGGGAAGCAACTTCCTTCACCATCTGCGCGCCCATGTTTTCAAATCTGTTTTCTAATTCGATTTCTTTGGCAACAGAAACACCATCTTTAGTAATGGTTGGTGCGCCGAAAGATTTTTCTAAAACGACGTTACGACCTTTGGGACCCAGCGTGACTTTGACAGCATTTGCTAACACGTTGACACCACGAATCATCATTTGACGGGCATCGTCAGAAAAACGGACATCTTTTGCAGCCATGATATGCTCCTAATCTAAAATTCTGTATTGGTTGAGAGGGGGGAAATTAACCTTCGATAACGCCCATGATATCTTCTTCACGCATCACCAGCAATTCTTCGCCGTCGATTTTCACTTCGGTGCCTGAATATTTGCCGAACATCACGACATCACCGGGCTTGACTTCTAAGGGGCGAATGTTGCCATTTTCCATGATCTTACCGTTACCAACGGCGATGACTTTACCACGAACAGGTTTTTCGGTTGCAGAATCTGGAATGACGATACCACCGGCGGTTTTACGTTCTTCTTCCATCCGTTTGATAATCACTCGGTCGTGTAATGGACGAATTGACATATCGGTTTTCTCCCTAACAAATTAATTTAGCTGTTGTGTGATTTGGATAATTTTGTGGAATGAGGCTGCGTTGAAATTAGCACTCACTGCTCTCGACTGCTAATAATATAGACATAAAATTTAAAATCAAGGGGGCGGGGTGAAAAAAAAGTTGTCGAGATATAAAAACTTTTATAATCAATCTATTACGGTAGAGGTATGATAAAAAGCAATGGGGAATCACCTGTTTTATTCGGTTTTATCTGGCGATGACACTTCCTAACATAGCAAAGGTTTATGTCACACAAGTACATCTCTCAAATCTGCACGGATGATAACCAACGGTTCACCCCACTTTCGCTAAATTACATGTTATTCTAATTCGATTATTGTCGCTTCGAGCAGTGTCGCCCCTCAAAAAAATTAATAAAATGGCGTTTGATATATACTTGATTTAGGTGTAATGCAGTTCAAATCTGATGTTCAATCAATTCGGAATATCCTTGCAGCATTTTGTTGATTTTGCAACGAGAAATAATTGATTTTATTTGAAAAATTCACGAACACACCATTTCAATGAAGTTTGAACCGCATCACGCCCCAGATGGTTTACTTTTTAAATATTCTATTCAACAAAACTTGAAAAATGGTTAGACTGTGTCACAAATTCACACTGACGATGATGATTTAGCGGTTCAAGAAACGGATGCCGAACTTGAACACCCACCACTTTACCAAGTCGTTTTGCTCAATGACGACTACACCCCGATGGATTTTGTGGTACACATCTTGGAGTTATTCTTTAACCTGTCGCGAGAAATGGCAACGCATGTAATGTTGCAAGTTCACCTCAAAGGGAAGGGAATTTGTGGCACTTACACGCGTGAAATTGCAGAAAGCAAGGTGGCGCAGGTCAATAATTATGCGCGTGAAAATCAACATCCCCTGCTCTGCACGATGGAAAAAGTTTAGCAAAAACAATGCAACAAATAATACGACGCGGTTTACTATTTCCGATCATTTTTTCTTAACAAATGTTGATTTTAATCATATTTGCTAACTGCCACGTTACTTTGTGGGGCTGATCTGCCAAAGCCTGTAGTTGTGAAACTACAGACGCTTTATGTATCTAAATCAAAAGCCTGTGTTTATACACGACAACATACAGTGACACGGTCATTTGTTAGATATCAGTTCCCATGACTGACGGGAAGTTGATTATAGCCGTTCCTATTAGGTAGCGCAAACGACTGTTCGATAGAAAGTTAACTTGCTTTTATTAGCATACATTAGGAATCTTTATGGAAATTAACGATAGTTGTCAACCCTCTTTGCGAGGATTTTTCCATGTTAAGTAAAGAATTAGAAATCACCCTCAACACTGCTTTTCAAAGTGCTCGTCAAAAACGCCATGAATTCATGACCGTAGAGCATCTCTTGTTGGCACTGATCGACAATGTTCAAGCCGCCCAAGTGTTGCGCGCATGCGGTGCGGATTTAGCGATTCTTAGAAAAGATTTAAGCAGTTTTTTGGAAGACAATATCCCCAAAATTTCCCGCAAAGATAACCGTGACACGCAACCCACGCTCGGCTTTCAGCGAGTTCTACAACGCGCGGTGTTTCACGTACAATCTTCTGGTAAAAAAGAAGTCACGGGCGCAAATGTGTTGGTTGCGATTTTTGGTGAGAGGGAATCTCAAGCCGTATTTTTCCTAGAAAAACAAAATGTTTCACGTTTGGATGTAGTGAATTATATCTCGCATGGCATTTCTAAAATCGAAGAAGAGAACACTCACAACGAGAATCATGAGTCGTCTGCCGCAGCGTCTGAAGATGAAGGCAATGGGGAAAGTAATACCGCTAAAAATCCGCTCGAAGCCTACACCGTCAATTTGAATGAACAAGCCTTGCAAGGTAAAATTGACCCGCTCATCGGACGGCAACACGAAATTGAACGGACATTGCAAATTTTATGTCGGCGACGCAAAAATAATCCCCTGTTTGTCGGCGAGGCGGGCGTGGGAAAAACCGCGATTGCTGAAGGATTGGCAAAATTGGTGATTGACGGACGGGTGCCGGACATTTTGGCAAACAGTGTGATTTATGCGTTAGATATGGGGGCGTTGCTGGCGGGCACCAAGTATCGCGGCGATTTTGAAAAACGATTGAAAGCCATTTTAAATCAATTGGTGCGAGAACCTCACGCTATTTTGTTTATTGACGAAATTCATACCATTATCGGTGCCGGCGCGGCTTCGGGTGGGGCGATGGACGCATCCAATTTGATCAAACCGGCGTTGAATAATGGACAGTTGCGTTGCATCGGTTCGACTACTTATCAAGAATATCGTGGCATTTTTGAGAAAGATCGCGCCTTATCCCGCCGTTTCCAAAAAATCGATGTTCCAGAGCCTTCTGTTGAAGATACGGTACAAATTCTCAAAGGTTTGAAATCTCGCTTAGAACAGCATCATGATGTCAAATACGCACAACCGGCATTACGATTAGCCGCTGAATTATCAGCACGTTACATCAATGATCGCCATTTACCGGACAAAGCCATTGATGTGCTTGACGAAGCCGGCGCGCGGCAACGGTTACAACCGGCATCGAAGCGCAAGAAAACGATTAATATCACCGACATCGAACAGATTGTTGCAAAAATGGCGCGGATTCCTGCGAAAAACGTTTCTACCTCCGATAAAGACATGTTAAAGAATTTGGAGCGTGATCTGAAAATGGTGGTTTATGGGCAGGATGAAGCGATTCAAACCTTGGCAGCGGCAATCAAAATGTCACGTTCGGGGCTGGGGCAGTTGGAAAAACCGATTGGTTCATTTCTATTTGCGGGACCGACGGGCGTAGGGAAAACCGAAGTGACGCGGCAGTTGGCGAAAATCATGGGCATTGAATTGGTGCGTTTTGACATGTCAGAATACATGGAACGACACACGGTTTCTCGCTTGATTGGCGCGCCGCCGGGCTATGTGGGATTTGATCAGGGCGGGTTATTGACCGAAGCGATTAATAAACATCCGCATTCTGTGTTGTTGCTTGATGAAATTGAAAAAGCGCATCCAGACGTGTTTAATTTGCTGTTGCAAGTGATGGATCATGGCACGCTGACCGATACCAATGGGCGCAAGGTGGATTTTCGTAACGTGGTGATTGTGATGACTACCAATGCCGGCGCGGAGCGGATTAATCGGGCTTCCATTGGCTTTAGTATTCAAGATCATACCTCCGATGCGATGGAGTCGATCAAGAAAACGTTCAGCCCAGAATTTCGCAATCGGTTGGATGCCGTTGTGCAATTTGCGCCGTTGTCACCGGAAACTATTTTGCACGTTGTTGATAAATTTATCATTGAGTTGGAATCTCAGTTGGAAGATAAACATGTCAGCTTGGAAGTTGAAGAAGCGGCGCGGCATTGGTTGGCGGAACATGGCTATGATAAATTGATGGGAGCTCGTCCGATGGCTCGGTTATTACAGGAAAAAGTGAAAAAGCCGTTGGCAGAAGAGTTGTTATTTGGGCAGTTGGAAAAAGGTGGGCATGTTTTTGTGAAGGTGGTGAATGATGATATTGTGCTGCATTTTGAAATAGAACAGTCGCAAGAAGCGGTGTCAATGTAGTTGTTTTTAACGGATGAAATCCCCCCAGCCCCCTTTGATAAAGGGGGAGTTACGGCAAGCATTCAAAATACCTTGAACACTATCCACAATTCAATAGGTTAGATGTTCACCCCCTTTACCAAAGGGTGCCGGGGGGATTTCTGTAACACTCAACCTATTAAGTTGCTGGAACTTGACAGGTTTGGATTAAAATTTAAGCATTATGCCAACAATGGCGCATCAGGTTTTACCCATTTCCACGATTTAATCGTTGCAGCAATGGGATGGAGTTGTAAGCATTCCGTTGGGCAGACTTCGACACATGCCCCGCATCCAATACAAGCGTCACGAATCACGACATGAATTTGTTTTTGCGCCCCAATAATGGCATCGGTCGGACATTTTTTAGCACAGCGGGCACAACCGATACAGGTGGCTTCAGAAACTCTTGCAATTTTGGGAGCTTCTGCCTTCATGCCAGATAAGTCAATCACAACATTCAATTTTTCCGCCAATTGTTCTGCCAACGCTCTGCCACCCGGTGGACAAATCGTGACCAAGGCGGCACCACTGGCAATGGCTTCCGCCGCGGGACGACAACCGGGATAGCCACATTGTCCACATTGAGAGCCGGGCATCATCATTTCAATTTCTTCAACGATGGGCGCGGCTTCGACTTTGAAGAATTTCGCGGCATAACCTAAAATAAATCCTAAACTTAACCCCAACGCGGTTAAACTCATGACTGCACTTAACATGTTGCTTTTCTCCGATTTTAAATTCCTAACAAAAATGAACAAGCTGTTGATAATTATTAGAAATACTTTTACCGTCAATATAAACAATCAATGATGTCTAATCGTTCTCAATATTTGGTTTATCATGCAGCTATTTAAATGATAATCTGGAAAATCCCATAAATGCCATAGAAAGCAAGCCCGCGGTGATAAATGCTATTGGAATACCGCTAAATGCCGCCGGGACTTGAGAAACGGTTAATCGTTCCCGAATGCCTGCGAAAATAATCATGACGACCGTAAATCCGAGCGATGAGCCAAAACCATACATCGTACTTTGTAAAAAGTTCAGATTTTCTTGCACGGTCAGCAATGCCACTCCCAGCACGGCGCAGTTGGTGGTAATCAGTGGCAAGTAAATTCCTAAAACTTGATACAATACCGGACTGGTTTTGTGAATCACCATTTCCGTAAACTGTACAATCGCGGCAATCACCAAGATAAACGAGAGAATACGCAAAAAGGGAACTTGTAATGGAATCAACATGTAATGTTCGACCAACCAACTTGCCATCGCAGACAAGGTGAGCACGAACGTGGTGGCTAATCCCATGCTTAAAGCAGTATCCAGCTTATTCGATACCCCCATGAAGGGACATAATCCTAAAAATTTACTCAGTAGCACATTATTGATAAGGACAGTGCTCACCAACAGCAGCAAATATTCACCCATGATTCATTCTCGGTTTGCAAGTGTGTTAATCATACCCAAAGCAATAAATATGCCTCTGAGTTTTATTAAAAAATTCGCTGAGATTTCAAAACTTTAATAAAGTTCTCAGTGAGAAATAAAAGATTTTTGTCTGCGATGTCTGTTATTTTGATTGTGGTTTTGTAGCGATCCCTACAATTGAGAATTTCGGATTGCGCTGCTGAAAAAAAAGTTAGATTTCCAAATCGTGAGCTCATGCTCAAACGTATTAACTTCACTTTGTTAGAAAAAAAGGATTCGATTGATGATAATAACTGATTGGTGGATAACAGGATTAGCACTCACTTTGGCAGTGACACCGGCGGGGGCTGCGACCGTTATCAAGCATCATGGCAAGCAGGATAAAGCGCAAACAGTGTTGATTGAAGGGGATAAAGCCCGAATGGAAAACACGCAGCGGCGAGGCGGTTATACGTTGATTTATTTGGCAACAAAGAAAGTGTTCATGGTGGATGAGCGCAACAAACGAGTGATTAAAATGGGTGTGGGAGAGGAATTACCCCCGCTACCGCCGAATTTGCCCCCACGCGATAAGTCGCAAAAAATGCCGGAAGTGGATGCGAAATTGGTGAAATTGGGGGCGGGACCGGAAATTTTGAATTATCCTACCGCGCATTATCAAATTGTTGCCAATGAGGTGGTGTGTTCTGATGAATATTTTTCAGAAACGGCGCGCAGCGTTGTGGGATTAGATAGTTTTATCAATACGTTGGCAGAATTAGCACAAGATCGTAAGCAGAGAATGGGGCAGATGTCAATGCCGTTGATGGCGCGTGATCCATGTATGCAGGCACAAGAAAAATTTGAGGAGGAAGTGACAAAATTGGGGGTGCCGATGCGTAGTGTTGACAACAAGGGACGGGTCATCATGGAAGTCGTGAGTATTGAAACGGATGTGAAAGTGGATGCGGAAAAGTTTGAATTGCCAAAAGATTATCCCGTGATGACGGAAAAAGAAATCGTGCAAGCGATGGAGCAAGAATCTCGGCAGCAGATGGCAGACCCGCGTCTTGAACCACCTGAAAATCAAGCCGATAAATCACAATATCGCCCGTTAGATCAAAATCGCTAACCAGTCTCAATTTTAAAAATTGTTCTCAATCAGGAGTTCAACATGATGAAAATGAATCAAATCATGAAAATTAAAGTTCAGCATTGGCAACGAGGTATTGCGTTGTTGATTCTCATGTTGATCGTCCTCTTGATGGCAACTTCATTATTATTGGCGCGGTTAAACAAGGGCGATAATCAGTTAATCCGGCAAGCGCAAACCGTGAAAGCCTTGGCTCAAGCAAAAGCGGCATTGATTGGTTTTGCAGCCACGTATGCCGATGATCCTGATCATAAAGGACAACCGCAAGGCTATTTACCTTGTCCCGATTTCAATGGCGATGGCAGCAGTGCAAATGCCGGTTCAACTGATGCGTCTTGTAGTGGGAGTGAAAAAAGTGTAATTGGACGGTTGCCGTGGCGTACTTTGGGATTACCTCCGTTACGTGATGGTAATGGCGATTGTTTATGGTATGCCGTTTCAGGTAGTTATAAAGATCAACAGAAAAAGCCGTTGACCAGTGATGACGACGGATTATTTATCATTAAGGATGCTGACGGAAATACGATTGCTGGCACAACAGCCACGGATCAAGCAATTGCAGTGGTATTTTCTCCCGGTCAATCGTTGGGAACGCAAGATCGAACTCGCAGCAGTGCAGCAACGGAGTGTGGCGGTAGTACAACTGCGCCGGCGATAGATAAAATCAATGATGTGAGTAACTATTTGGAAAGTTTGGGTGGAATTAACAATGCGACAGGGGGCGGAAAATTTTCTTATGGTGTGGGAGGCAGCAGCGGCTTTTTTGGCACTTCCAATGCACTAGAAACAGCAACCTTCGTGAGCGCACCAGAAACCAAAGATGCCAATGGTCAAGTGATTTTCAACGATGTCTTATCTATCATCACGCCCAAAGATTTTGAACCGGTGTATCGCCGCATGAATGAATGGGTTGCTGAACAAGTAACAGATTGTCTCACCACCTATCAAAAAAAGAATGTGGAAAATTTGCTTGATGAATATGATGTAGTCATCGGCTCGCATTCACCAGTTGCTGGAACCTATAGAAAGACTCAGGAAGAGTACATCCAAAATTATATTGATGACAGAATTTCTAACTGCAAATATACCAATTGTAGTTGTAATAATGTACTTAATCAACGAGCTACATGTATAACGAATTGTGGTACAGATAATATTTGCAAAAATACATGTCAAGAGAAATTTGATATTGAACAGATTAAATGTATCAATAATATGAACACTTGCAAGAATGATTGCGAAAAGACAGCAGTAATTACCAAATATTCGGAAAACGCAATCAGAGTAAATCCCACATACCCATGGGCGACTAAGATTCTGAATACGGTTTATACAGATGATTCATCAATACAATTTGGTCGAGTGCCGATGACATTGAGCAATACCCATTCAGAAAACCCATATATGTCTGATAAATGGATGGTCTTAAATGGGACATACAATTATCCAAGTAATCCGACAAATGACCCTGATAAAGAACCAGTTTGTTTCGAGAGTACGGAAGACCGTAATAAGTATGAGTGGTGGTGGTGGGAGAATTGGCGAGATTTAGTTTTTTATGCAGTTGATGCTAGTGTAACTCCCAATATGGGAACCTACTTTTGGATAGATGCCCAACAAGGAGCTGAGGAAATTAATCCAATCACTGGGGAATGGAAACAAGAAGATAAATCAGAGTATGACAAAAGGTTAGTGGAAACCAAAGAAAAAACGCTAGCAACAATCAAACAACCGGTTTCCTCCCCAGTACAGGTTTCTGACTGGGAGTATGTTACTTCTATCCCTAGTGCATCTCCAACTGCTACCCACTTCAAAGTTGAAACGTGGGAGGTGACTAATGTTGTTGATAGCATCACAGGAAAATTGCAAAAGAATAAAACCACTAATTTAAACATAGATTTTATAGATTTTGTTGTACTTGTTGGAGGACGCAGATTATCTACTCAGCCTGTAATCCCACCAAATCGCAATATTACCGAGGTACGAGATTACTTGGAGGGTAACAATGCAATATCAGTTTCAATATTTGAAAAACAACCATTGACTGATGAATTTAATGATGTTGTGTGCATTAATGCCAAAATAAACTGTAGAAGTGTTCCTAGGGGTGGCAATCTATGAAACAAGGATTTACCCTCATTGAAATGACGATGGTGTTGCTCATTGTGGGATTATTGGTAGGAAGTTTCGTGATTCCACTCGGCGCGCAAATGGATATCAACAACATCAAAGCCACCGATCAACGATTGGCTCAAATCAAAGAAGCATTGTTAGGCTATGCGGCGCGTAATCGACGGTTGCCCTGTTCTGCCTCGAATGCAACAAGCGGCATTGAAGACTCAACCACTTGTAATGACGAGAAATTTTTACCTTGGGCAGTGTTGGGTGTGGAAGGAAAGGACGCTTGGGGCAACACTTATCGTTATCGAGTCGATACTAAACACGCGACAGCCGGAGCTTACAATACAACGATTCCCGCTCCCGTTGACGCGCTCGAAGTAAAAAATAAATTAGATACCACCACACACATCACCAATGCAATCGTCATCATTTATTCCTACGGCAAGAACAAAGTGGCGAACGGTTCAAATGCGACCATTGATCAAACTTATACTCAAGACGATTTTGCCCCCAATGATTTCGATGATCGTTTAGTTTGGTTATCAGACAATGAGTTAGTCAGTCGGCTGGCGGCGGCGGGATTTCGTATCAAATAAATTCGGTCATATCACATCAGCAAGAGTAGGGTGTATAAGCGAAGCGTCATACACCGTTGTGAATGTGAACACTTTGGTGCATGACACAGCGTTTATGCGCCCTACGCACTCAACCAAAATAACGTATCCATTTCAAAGGAGAGCATTTCTTTAGAACAAGTGATGCAGGAATTCTCTCGTTTAGATTATTCACCAGAGTTTCTTGCTGACTTAGAGCAGGGGTTGAAAACATCCTCAGTTTATGCGAAATGAATACCAAATTGATTTGGGAATCGTGCGGATCAAGGATGCAACATTGATTGAAACTATTCAATAAGCTGTGATTAAAAAGGGTGAGGAGCGATCTTCACATTTTTTTTGTAGCACTTTAAATTGCCTACTTAAAATTCATTCCACCACCCACCGCCCAAATCGCTCGCCTTGCAATATTTCCTCATACAGCACTTGAAATCCTATCTGTTCAAGTAACCACGTCATATCTTCTTGAGTGTAACGATTATGCTCCATGAAATGCGTGAACACATCGGCTAATTTATTGTCATTCAACGAGTTAATGTCATGTTGTTGCGCGGCAAGATAATCGGCTAATGGGGCGCGAATCCAATCCATCACAATGGCACGTCCTCCGGGCTTCAAACAACGGCGAATTTCACGCAGATTACTCAAGGGTTGATTCAATTCATGCAAAACATGAACGCTTATGACGGCATCCAAACTGTGATCGGCAATGGCTACTTGTGACTGATGCAAGTCATGCACGACCAATTCACACAGATTTTTATCAACCGCTTCAATCATATACGGCGCAAACTCCACACCGAATAATTTCGCATCGGGATATTTTTCTCGCAATAAATGCAATAACATCGCCGGTCCACAGCCAAAATCAGCAATAACGGGCGGTTGCGACAATATCGGCTCAATCCATTGCCGCCATGTTGCCCAAAAACCTTGATCAAAACGTCCAAGCGCAGTGTCTCGCATTACTTGGGTAAATGCCGCGCCACCGTGATGTTTCTCAAGCATGGTGATGGTTGCATTATCTGTCATCATGGAATTCCTAATAATTTATGCGTTTGCAAACTGAGTCGCCATTGCGGATGCGCTAAACAATAGGCAATGGCTTGTTTAGTATGCTGTTCTCGTGCAAAATTGTCCAGCGGTTGCAGGAAAAAGTGGTTGAATGCCAACGTTGTAAATTGCTCTGGCATTGCTGCGGCTTGAGGAAAAATCAATTTTAATTCATGACCTTGCTGCACGACAAGCGTTGTATTTGATTTCGGACTGACACAAATCCAATCCACCGCTGGCGGGACAGGTAATGTACCATTGGTTTCAATCGCGATTTCAAAATTCACTTGATGCAATGCGTCAATCAACGGCGTATCCAATTGCAACAAGGGTTCGCCGCCGGTCAATACCACGTAAGGTTTTCCTTGGGAATCAAGCGATTGCCAAGTAGCCACGATGGTATCCACCAAGGTTTGCAGCGAATATTTCCCCCCTCGCACGCCATCACTGCCCACAAAATCGGTATCACAAAAGGGACAAATCGCCTTCATCCGATCCGCTTCTCGTCCCGACCATAAATTACACCCCGCAAAACGGCAGAAAACCGCGGCTCGTCCGGTGCGCGCGCCTTCCCCTTGCAAGGTGTAAAAAATTTCTTTAACGATGTAACTCAATTTGAGAACTGTCCAAACGATTAATTGCTAGGAGTACGTTTTTGCCCTGCTTTTTCCAAATTATCCAAATAGTCCTGCCACAATTGCGCGTGATTCTCACCCAGATAATGCAACCATTCCCATGAATAAATTCCAGTATCATGTCCATCATCGAAATGCAGTTGCACCGCGTAAGTGCCTATCGGTGAAACTTTTTCAATCGCGACATCGGCTTTGCCCACTTGTAGCGTTTCTTGCCCCACGCCATGCCCACGCACTTCAGCAGAGGGGGAATAAACCCTGAGAAATTCGTAGGAAAGCTCGAAATGTTTGCCATCATCAAAAGTTAAACTGAGAATACGAGATTTTTGGCGAAATTCCATCTCGGTTGGTATTGCGATAGTCATACAATTTCCTAATGTGTTCAAGCAATGAGATTAATCGGTAATTCGTTGAAATATCAAAGAAGCATTGGTACCACCGAAGCCAAAACTGTTTGACATCACGGTGTTTAAAGTGACATTTTGTTGCAATTCACTCACAATAGGCACGCCTTGCGCCAAGAGATCGAGCGTTTCGATATTTGCCGACGCACTGATGAAATTCCCTTCTACCATCAATAAGCTGTAAATGGCTTCGTGCACCCCCGCCGCGCCTAATGCGTGTCCTGTCAAGGATTTAGTCGAAGTAATCTTGGGAATATGCTCGCCAAAAAGTTGTTTTACCGCTTCCAATTCTTTCATATCCCCAACGGGTGTACTTGTACCATGGGCATTAATGTAATCAATGGGAGCATTGACCGTGCTTAACGCTTGCTGCATACATCGCACTGCCCCTTCGCCCGACGGTTGTACCATGTCATAACCATCGGAAGTTGCACCGTAACCCACTAATTCAGCATAAATTTTTGCCCCGCGCGCCTTGGCATGTTCTAATTCTTCTAGTACCAAAATGCCGCCCCCGCCGGAAATCACAAAACCATCCCGATTGACATCATAAGGACGAGAAGCCTTGTCAGGCGTAGCATTGTATTTGGAAGACAGTGCGCCCATTGCGTCAAATAAGACTGTCATACTCCAATGAACTTCTTCCCCACCACCGGCAAAAACGATGTCTTGTTTATCCATCTGAATTTGTTCGCATCCATTGCCAATCGCGTGAGCACTGGTGGCACAGGCGGAACTGATGCAATAGTTCACTCCTTTGATTTTAAAAGGAGTTGCCAAACATGCCGAAGTGGTGCTTGCCATGGTGCGCGGTACCATGTACGGGCCCACGCGACGCAAGCCTTTTTCCCGTAATAAATCCGCCGCCAACACTAAATTTTGCGGAGATGCGCCCCCCGATCCGGTGATTAAGCCGGTGCGAGGATGAGAAACATCGGCATCCGCTAATCCCGCATCTACAATGGCTTCCTGCATCGCCAAATAGTTAAACGCCGCAGCATCGCCCATAAAGCGTTTGATTTTCTTATCAATCAATGCGTCAAGGTCTAAAGCAATCGCGCCATGCAGATGACTGCGAAACTTAAAGTCAGCATATTCTTGACTAAATGTAATGCCTGATCGTCCGGTTCGCAACGATTCAATTACTTCTTGTTTATTATTCCCAATACTGGACACAATGCCCAATCCCGTCACCACGACTCGTCTCACTGTTAAGCTCCTCAAAAATTTTCAGTGGAAGTGAATAATCCCACCCGCAAATCCTTGGCAAAATAAATTTCTTTACCGTCAGCTCGGAGTACCGCATCACCAATGCCTACGACCAATTTACGCATAATAACCCGTTTCATATCAATATGATAGGTAACTAACTTGGTTTTGGGTGTCACCTGCCCGGTAAATTTAACCTCTCCCGCCCCTAAAGCACGACCTCGTCCGGGGCCCCCCATCCAGCCTAGAAAAAATCCGATTAATTGCCACATTGCATCTAATCCTAAACAACCGGGCATCACAGGGTCGCCGGGGAAATGGCAGTGAAAAAACCAGAGATCAGGGTGAATATCAAGTTCTGCGATCATTTCGCCCTTGTCCTGACTCCCTCCGTTTTCTGTGATGGAAATAATGCGGTCAAACATCAGCATCGGGGGAATAGGAAGTTGCGCGTTGCCCGGTCCAAACATTTCTCCCTGACCACATTGTAGGAGCTCCTCATAGGTGTAGCTATTCTTTCTTTGCATGGATTATCCACTGATTTTTAGGTAGCGTCAATAGCACAAGATTTTTGGGTAACCGGTTGATTTAAAATCATTGTTTACTGACCACTACCAATTTTTATTTTAACTATCTCATGTGTTGCGTGCTGCAATAAGACAATCACAAAGCAGCATGACTTATTGTACCAAAACCCACGAGAGATAACTCATTTATGCCGATATCGTGCAAAATTGCTTGTATGCTGAGACGTTAAGCGGTTAGATGAGGCGATTCGTGTGATGCTACTGAGAATTTATGGCGTGAAAGCAGTGGGTTAAACCGAATTATCGTGCAAATGCGTCAAGATTTTTTCAGAATTTACTTTTATATCAACAAATTCCGATTAAATATTATACTCCTAACTAGATATTTAATTCATCATCATTCTGAAAATGGGATCGATTTTTTGCTACTTGCCTCTGTTACATTGCAGATGATAACGTTGACTAATTAATGAGATAAGCTGTTGTGTCAATTCGATTTTACTACAACGTGGCAAGTGCTGTTCTCCCTCTGCCCACAATACTGTTAAGGCATTATCTTCCTGTTCAAAACCCAATGCTTGCCCCACTTGATTCGCTGCAATCATGTCTAATTGTTTACGCTGTAGTTTTTCTCGTGCATATTCAATCAGATGATCAGTCTCTGCGGCAAATCCCACCGTAAATGGCGGATGTGACAGGGCAGCAACATGGGCTAAAATATCTGGCGTGCGTTCTAACTGTATTTGCAAGCTATCCGATTGTTTTTTCATCTTTTTATCGGCAATATGCAGCGGACGATAATCTGCCACCGCAGCGGCACTGATAAAAATATCGCAGTGCTGAACGTGTTGTTGTACTGCATCAAACATTTGTTGTGCGGTTTCCACACTGATTCTGTTCACCCCACGCGGCGGCAGTAAATTCACCATGCCACTGATCAGCGTCACTTCTGCGCCGGCTTGTTGAGCAGCACGGGCAACGGCATATCCCATTTTTCCCGAACTGCGATTGCTAATAAAACGCACTGGATCAATTGCTTCCCGCGTTCCCCCCGCAGTCACGGTAACTTTCAGCGTAGCGAGTTGTTGTGGCGTGAAACCCGTTTGCAATAATTCAATCAATTCAGCCGGTTCAAGCATTCGTCCCGCGCCCATTTCCCCGCAAGCCTGTTCACCCGATGCAGGTCCCCACAATTCAATGCCACGCTGTTGTAATGTAACGCAATTTTCCTGAGTTGCTTTTGCTTGCCACATCTGTTGATTCATCGCGGGTGCAATTTTGATTGGCGCAGTCGTGGCTAAACACACGGTTGTCAGCAAATCATCCGCAATACCATGAGCCAATTTCGCCAAACAATTTGCCGTTGCCGGGGCGATCAGAATGACATCAGCCCAACGAGCCAATTCAATATGTCCTATCGTCGCTTCCGCTTGTAAATCAAATAATTGGGTGTGTACCGGCAGACCGGACAGCGTTTGCAATGTCAACGGTGTGATAAACTGCGTCGCGGCGTGGGTCATGATCACTCGAACGATGGCGCGCTGTTCTCGAAGTCGCCTCACCAATTCAGCAGTTTTATACGCCGCAATTCCCCCAGTAATTCCTAATAAGATATGTTTCTCAGCAAGTGTATTCATGAAATTGTTCGGTAACGTAAAATAGAGTATTCAAACCTGACAGGTTTCAGCAAACCGGTTTAGATGAGCATTAAAACGAGGGCTTAACTTCTATTGCTTGATAAATGCCCTGATTCCGGTTATTCTACCACGCTGTATCATCACGCCGATCCTTGAATATCCATGTCTAAACCTAAAAATATTTTTTCCTACCGTCCCTACTGGGCGCACCGTTTTGGCATTGCCTCCGTTCTCCCCATGAGCCGCGCTGAAATGGATTGCTTGGGTTGGGACAGTTGCGACATCATCATTGTCACGGGCGATGGTTATATCGATCACCCCAGTTTTGGCATGGCGTTAATCGGACGACTGCTCGAATCGCAAGGATTTCGCGTCGGCATCATCGCGCAACCCAATTGGCAATCCGTTGATGCGTTTCAAATTTTAGGCAAGCCCAATTTATTTTGGGGAATCACCGCGGGCAACATGGATTCGATGGTGAATCGCTACACCGCAGATCGCAAAATTCGCAGCAATGATGCTTATACACCAAATAGTCAACCCAATCAACGACCTGACCGCGCGACCTTGGTGTATGCCCAACGCTGTCGTGAGGCATATAAGGATGTTCCCATTATTATCGGTGGGATTGAAGCCAGTTTGCGCCGCATTGCCCATTATGATTATTGGTCGGACACGATTCGCCGCTCGATCTTGGTTGATGCGAAAGCGGATATGTTGTTGTATGGCAACGCAGAACGGGCTCTTGTGGCATTAGCGCATCGGTTGGCAGCGGGGGAAAACATTGCACAAATTCAAGATTTACGTGGGACGGCTTTCGTGCGCGATACTTTTCCTGAAAATTGGTTGACCATTGATTCAACCCAAATTGACACGCCCACCGCGCAAAAAGTTATCTTTCCTAATCCGTATCAAGAAAATCAGTCGTCAGAACAATCTATTACACCAACAATCCAACCGGTACATCGTCAAAATCGGGAGCAAACATTTATCCGGTTGCCCTCGTTTGAACAAGTCAAGGTTGATCCAGTTTTATATGCACATACCGCACGTTTGCTGCATTTAGAATCGAATCCGCACAATGCCCGTGCCTTAGTACAACGTCAGGGACAACGTGATGTTTGGCTCAATCCACCGCCCTTGCCGCTGACAACCGAAGAAATGGACAAGATTTATGAATTACCTTATAGCCGTTTGCCGCATCCCCGCTATCAAAACGCTCCGATTCCTGCTTATGAAATGATCCGTTTTTCCGTCACCATCATGCGCGGCTGTTTTGGGGGATGCACGTTTTGTTCAATCACCGAACATGAAGGGCGGATTATCCAAAATCGCTCGGAAGATTCCGTTATTCGGGAGTTAAAAACGTTGCGCACGGTGCCTGAATTCACGGGAGTTGTGTCAGATTTGGGCGGACCGACCGCGAATATGTATCGCTTGCATTGCAAAAAGCCAGAAATTGAAGCCCTGTGTCGGCGTTTATCGTGCGTCCACCCGTCAATTTGCAAAAATCTGAACACCGATCACTCGTCACTGCTGCATTTATATCGGCGGGCTCGTGCTGTTCCCGGTATCAAGAAGATCGTGATTTCTTCCGGGCTGCGTTATGATTTAGCGGTACAATCGCCTGAATATGTTCAAGAATTAGTGACGCATCATGTTGGCGGTTATTTGAAAATTGCCCCAGAACACACCGAAGCCGCGCCATTGAGCAAAATGATGAAGCCGGGGCTAGAAAGTTACTATCAATTCAAAGCGATGTTTGATAAATATTCGCAATTAGCCGGCAAGGAACAATATTTAATTCCCTATTTCATCGCCGCGCATCCCGGCACCTCGGATGAAGATATGTTGAATTTAGCGATTTGGTTGAAAAAACATGAATTTCGGCTCGATCAAGTGCAGGCATTTTTACCGTCTCCGATGGCATTGGCGACTGCAATGTATCACAGTGGCAAAAATCCTTTACATCCCGTGCGTTACGACAGCGAAACCGTGAATTCTCCCAAAGGTTTGATTCAGCGACGATTACACAAGGCGTTTTTGCGTTATCACGATCCAGAAAATTGGGAAATGTTGCGTCAAGCGTTGCGACAGATGGGACGCGCAGATTTAATTGGGAATGGAAAGAAGCACTTAGTCCCAAATTTTCAACCTGTGGGCAGTGTAGAACCGAAGCGAACTGTTACGAATGCGAAATCAGCGGTCAAAAACGTATCATCTGCGAAAACTGTGGCAGTCAAACCGAAATTTCCTAAGAAAACAACGAGTCAATGGACAGCAGGCAGTCCGGCGGGGCGGGGAAAACGACGGGGTTAAATTGAAGTAACAAATTGATTTGATAGAAAGTAGTAAACTTTTTCTCGTTCCCAAGCTCCAGAGGCTGTAAAAGAACTCTGAGATAAGTTATTCTAATAGGAGTTACGCAGTTCAAAACGTAACTTAGGCTTAATTCAGTTAGTTAGCGTTTTCGGAGTACAAATTTAAATTTGTACTCCATTTATAAAATCAGTGGGTTAGCATCTCAAGTGCGTAACTCCTATCTAATATAGAACCGATTTGAAATCTTTAACACCAAGTAAAACAGGTCTATAATCCAAAAAGTATTGACAAGCAAAGCGTACCACATTAGAATCCTCACCACAACTGTTCATATGAAAATAGAAACAACTTAATCTACTCGGTTTAAAGATGTCAAATCGGTTCTATAAATTTAACACTTCATTTCCAAATCCTATAGTTCCAATTAATTTATTCTGGCTAATAACGATAATCACGTAGATTGACTTTACATCGTCAACTTGGTGTAACATATCGCATTTCATTCAACTTGTGGAGTTATGTGGTATGGCTTCATCACTCACTTTCTTTAGAGTCGTGACTGTTTTAAGTTTCAGTATCGTGTTGTTGTTACAAGGTTGTTCTTCTCTCCGATGGGCTGGCGGATATGCAGGCGAAAATTATCAAATCACACCCGTATATGATCCGAATGAAATGCCAATTGATTCATCAAGTTATTATTATCATACGGTGCAACCCGGTGAGACATTGGGTTCTATTGCCCAACGTTATGGCAGAACTTGGCGTGATTTGGCGACTTGGAATAATTTAAGCACCCCTTATACGTTGGAAATTGGAAGAAAGTTATTGGTTACCGGAGCGGGCAATGTGACTGCGTATCTGATACCTCCCGCTCCTGTGGTCAGTCCTTCGCGGCGTATTTCCGCTCAATCCATACCAAAACCAACCGCCAGTTCCGGGGAATATGTGGTGCAACCGGGCGATACGGTTTATTCCTTGTCACGCCGTTCTGGTTACACTGTTTCACAATTAATGAGTTGGAATGGATTAACTTCATCGCAATCATTACGAGTGGGTCAAAGATTTTGGTTGAGTCCGCCAGGTACCGGTTCTTCTTCCATGACCATGCAACGGATGGCACTGCCGGCAACGACATCCGCACCTCCCGCAAGAAACTCTTCAAATTATCATGTGGTGGTGGGAGGAGATACTGTGTACAACGTGGCGCGGCGTTATGGCAATACACCCGACCAAATTATTGCGTGGAATGGTTTAACCCCCCCTTATCGCTTAACTATTGGTTCAACTTTGCGCATTGATGGTACCACCTCATCACAAAAGCGTATTTTTAATTACCCCGCTCCGCCGGTCAAATCTGGCAGTCGTTATCACACCGTCACTCGTGGGCAAACCGTGTATCGCATTGCAAAAATGTATGGATGTAGCGAATATGAACTGATGGTCAACAATAGATTGAGCAAGCCGATACTGCGGGAGGGACAACAATTTGATGTGAGTTGTGCCAATCGTCGCAGTGATGCCACCCCGTATCAAAGCAGTTTGGTGGCGCAGAGTTTACCTTCGGCGGGAAATCTGAGGTTTCATAAAGTGAAGACGGGGGAAACTTTGGAAACCATTGCAAAAATGTATGGAATCTCCAGTCATGAACTTGCATTATCCAATGGAATTGGGAGTCCTTACAGCCTTTATCCGGGACAACCGTTAAAAATTACCTCTCGCTAACCTACCGTGCGTTTTCCTCAATTCATTTAAAAAGAACGATTTTATGAAAATACTGAAATTTATCAGTCACTTATTTTTCATTGGACTGATGTTGACCCTCGTAGGTGTGACGGGTTGCGCTCAAAATCCCCGGACACCGAATTCCCCACCCGTTGATCTGCTCGGTAACGAGATGTTACAACCTGCGCCGATTTATGAGGAACCGTATCCGATGTATCCCATTCCATCGGTGAAAAAACCCAAACCAACCCGTCCCACCGCTAAAGCTAAAAAAACGGTTAAATCCAGCACCGTGACTCACACAGTCAAATTCGGGGAAAACTTGTATCGCATCGCCCTGCATTACGGAGTCAGTCAAACAGCCATTAAATCTGCGAACGGCTTGAAATCCAACACGCTGAAAGTTGGGCAAAAACTACGCATTCCGGGTGGAAAAGTGTCAGGAACGAAAACCACAGCTCCGGTTGTCAGTAGCAAGGTGACAAAAACCGTCGCCAGCAGTGTGAGAAAAACCGTAGTTGTACCACCAAAAAATATTGCTTCATGTTCTCCCGCGCCCAAGTGGGGCTTACCCTCTCAAGGCACAGTCACACTAACCGCTTCAGGCATTGCGATTACCATTAGCGGCAGTGCCCAACCGGTCAAAGCCGCCGCTTCAGGCACGGTAACGTATAGCGGGCAAGGTACTCAAAAACGTCCCAACCGCATCACCATCAGTCATAATAAATCCTTTTCAACTGTTTATGAATATTACGGCACCAGTCTCGCTAAAATAGGCATGAAAGTCACATTGGGACAAACCATCGGTCAACTGAATTCACAAACGCCCCTGTACTTTGAAATTCGTTGTCATTCCAAAGCACTGAATCCCCTTCATCATCTCCCCGGTTAGTAAGCGAATATGGCATGTGTAATAAAACGCTTGATGAAGACCTCAAATCAGACAGTCTGGACGATCCACCACAAGAGCCTCTGAACTGGGGGAGTAAATCGCCGGAGTTAGAAGGCGACGAACTGGTGCTGACACACTCTCGCTTAGATCATGCTGATTTAAATGCCACCCGTATTTATTTGAACAAAGTCGGTTTTTCACAACTCCTTTCTCCCGAAGAAGAGCTTATCGTCGCTCGTCGTTCCAAACAAGGCGATATGGCGGCGCGGCAACGCATGATTGAAGCCAATCTCCGTTTGGTGGTCAAAATTGCCCGACGTTACATGAATCGTGGGATGCCATTGCTTGATTTAATTGAAGAAGGCAATCTCGGCTTAATTCGCGCAGTGGAAAAGTTCGACCCGGAACGCGGCTTTCGTTTTTCAACGTATGCAACATGGTGGATTCGGCAAATGATTGATCGGGCGGTGATGAATCAAACGCGAACCGTGCGCTTACCCGTTCATATCGTTCGAGAAATCAATATTTATCTACGAGCCGCCTATCAATTAGCCCAACAGCTTAATCACGAACCCACGCCCGAAGATGTCGCACGAGAACTCGATAAACCCATTGAAGAAGTCAAGCGAATGCTGAGTTTAAATGAACGCGCCACTTCTGTCGATACGACTTTTGTGACGGACTCTGAAAAAAATCTACTCGAAACGCTGCCTGATGAACACTCCACTGATCCAGCAATTCTACTGCAACATCAAGACATTAAAGAACATTTAGAATTATGGTTATCTCAATTAAGCGAAAGACAGCAAAAAGTGGTAAAACTGCGCTTTGGTTTAGACGGTCAAGAACCTTTCACCCTAGAAGCGGTCGGTGTGCGGCTCGGAATCACCCGTGAACAAGTGCGACAAATACAATTGGAAGCATTGAAGCGATTACGAGAAATTTTAGAAAAAGAAGGCGTTTCAGCGGATTCATTGTTTGATGACGATGCAATTTCCACCGAAACAAGCTATTGACGCAGGATTAAAACATCCCCCCGTTGTACCATTTCCAATTCCTTCAAGAAACTCATCCCCAACAAAACATCGTCATCAGGGGCATAAGGATTGATAGAAGCACGTATGTTATGCAGTTCAATATTGCCCAAACTCACCGTTGCCACCCGTGTCGCATACGTGGTAATTATCCCATTCGCAGTACTGTTACATTTCTGCTGAACACGGTTGAACATTGCTGATCTACCGTCTCAACAAATGCAGATTAAGTTTTACACCTAATCAGGTCGTAACCGACAAAGCTCATAGAAACTACTCTATGAGCACCTAAAAACAAATAACAATCTCAATGTCTTGGTTTTCGAGCTTTGTGATTGATATTTTTGAATCTACAACCATTTCAAGCAAACTTGGTTCTCGTTGACTTGAAGGAAAAGTGTATCATGTACCGTTAGCTTCGTAAAGTGGCACAGCAAAAACATACTATATCATCTTGCTAATCACTGTTATGAACCTCTATCAATGATGGTAAACGACTGATTTCAGTCACAGGAAGTCAATGTTAGACAAGTTCAGAATTCAGTCGTTTGGTGATTCAGTCGTATAGAACCGATTTGAAATCTTTAATACCAAGTGAAACAGGTCTATAACCC
>DYNO01000144.1 GCA_020721025.1 Thiomargarita sp.
ACTAGGGTGTGTCGTCAATTGAGCTATCCGTTTGAAATAAAGCGATTTAATTTCATGAGGTGTAACCCACGTTCCAACGCGCCGGGGCAAAGCTATTGACTTAGGGAATTGTAACTCAAAATATGCTTTGTTATCTGGTTTTAAGCAATAAAACTTTACAAAATGACAATATGGTAAATTTTTATTAAATAAAACAAAGAGTTCCTCGTTCCAATGCTCCGCGTTGGAATGCAGCCCAGACGCTCCAGCGTCACGAGTGATGATTTTTAACTGATTGCTTTTTATTATCTTGATGAAAAATTGTTGCTCCGTCGAAATGGAGAGCGAAATACAGATGGTTGAACTCATCAAATTTGAACCGGTGACGCAGAGCGTCTGGGCTGCATTCCAACGCGGAGCATTGGAACGAGAATCTCTTTGTTTTATTTGAAATTATTTCTCATGATGACCGTGTTTGGTAAAATTTCGTTGTTTGAGTTCTTGAATAACATCAGTTTTTACCTATTTTTCTTTAAGCCAATGGCTTTGACGCGGAGCATTGGAACGAGAAGTCTTTGAAATACAAATTTAAATTTGTTCTCCTTGCAGTGTGGCACGAATTACCCGGATGCCCACTTTTCTTTGCGATGGATCCGGACCCGGACGGGTTTCATCAGAACGAATTTCTGAAGGATCGACGGTCAGGATTCGATCTTTGGGGATTCCATGAGCGATTAACCAATCAATCAATACTCGCGCTCGCCGTTCACTGAGATCGATATTGTAGCTGCGCGTGCCGGTTCCATCCGTATAACCAGTGATTTGAAACTGAACTGATACTTGACGATGTGCGACAATCAGCGATTGAAATGTAGTGAGTAATGTTTGCAATTTCTCTTCCTGATTCGCAACCATTTGCACATAGTCTAGGAAGTATATAAAACTATTTTCCACCGTTTGAACCAATTTCTGAATTTTTTCCTCATTCAACAAATGACCATCATCAATTTTCGTAAACCCTTTTAACGCTGGAAGTTTCTTCTCAATTGCTTCAAAATGTGCGGCATCAATTCGTCCTCGCAAGGTCAATACGGCATCTTTAACTGTTAAATCAAGCTGTTCTGATGGATTTAACAATGATTTCGCTTGTTGTAGTAGAAAACTGTCGGTATCTAACAATTCAGTCAAATTTACCTGTTTTAAATCTGGTACCGCAGTTACCACTTGAGCAGCACGTTCTTTCCAACTCAACGGGGCGTGTCCGCGTAAATAGAGAATATCTTCAATCACTTTGCAATGTACCGATGCGGGAGGGGATAACCATTCGCGCGCTTTTTGCTCCAGAAAACTTGCCCGATCCAGCAGTTCACTACGCACTTCGATAATGCTAAACATTCCTACAACACTCATGGCTTTATCAATCCACATCTGTTCCGCTAATCCACTGGTATATAAAATATTATCTCGCACTGATAATTTTACTGTTGCCGGTGGTTTTAGCCATAAGTGGAGTCGTTTTTCAACAAATTCAGGGGATAAGTCTTGATAAGATGACCAATGGGCTTGCACGTCGTCACTACTCAAGCGAAATTGTTCTAAAAATTCGTCCGGCGCAGGCGCGAGAGGATCACGCAAACCGCGTAAAATTATACCATTGTAAGTATATTGAGTTTCAACCACAACAATGCCGGGGATGCGGTTTAATGCGATGACATAATTTTGTAAACGTTGGTGATAATGAAAGTAAATGTAGCCCCAACTGAATAATAAACCGATAAAAGCCAATCCCATCATTCCCAATGCAATCAGGGTGTAAAGTTGGGCACGTCCTACGTCGGTTTTTTGCTGCGATTGTAAGGCGCGCTCTAAAGTTGAACCGCACGGTTCTAATGGCGTGTTGTCACCGGAAAAATGTTCTAATTCAGAACGATACTTGGCGTGAATAAATTCCAGCAACGTTCGCATTAATTCTCGGAAATCGTAGGGTGCGACCCCGCGAATGACACAGGCTAAGACGGCATAAGGGCCCCGTTCGAGCCAAACCACGTAATCACCTAATTCAACACTATCTAACTCAGCTTTTTTGTCCGTTGAAAATGAATCGCGGATAAAATCTTGAATTGCGGTAAACATTGCCGAAACCGCGTCACTGTCCGCGAGTTCGCCAATGCCTTCTTGATGCAAATGCCGAATCAACAGACCCGTTTCTCGATGAATTAAAAACACCTGCTCCACCCGATATAGCAAGGTTTTTTGCAACACAATCTCGGCAAACGGTCGTCCACTACGCATCGCTTCAATACGCCAAATCAAGCCTTTCGGTGATAAACTCTGTTCAATCGAACGGTTAATCGACTGCAATAACGTTTTAAATGCCTCGTGAATTGATTTGCGAATGGCGGGGCCCATGACGGGAAAAATAGAATCCGCGAAGGCTTGAGTATGCTCACTGACCGATTGCTTGATGCACTGTTCGACAGGTTGGCGCAAAACTTTACTTAATTCAGAATCATGCCCCAACGCATTGGATTCGGCATTGGCTTGTTGAATCGCTTCTGGGAGGATATCCGCCACATGTTTTGCGAAAGATTGGGACGTTTCAAAATAGGTCTCTAACGTGTGCAAACGCGTCGTCACTTCTTGCTCAATCTGCGTCACTTGGGTTTGCAATTGGGCAAATTTTGCGTGATCTAGTTGGTCAACCTGTTGTTCTAACTTGATGAGTTGTTCTTGCTGCTTGCCGAGAAATTCGCGTAACGTCTTGAATGCCTCAGCAATGTTTTTTCGCAAAAGAGGTCCCATAACTGGTAACAGAGCCTTAACATAACTATGCGGGTCTTGTTGCACTGACTGTTTGACACAATGTTCTACTGCGGGATGTAGTGCAGCAGCCAATTGTGTTTCGGAACACGTTTGTAGTGCAGTAGGCAAAATCGGTGTGAGTTCCTGAACGCGTTGTTCGGGATTGTCGAGCCGGTGTTCTAATTGTGAAAATCGTTCAAATTCAGGATTTAGCAGCAATGAACGTAGTTTTGAATAATCGTCGTCAGAGCTCACTGGGATACTTTAACGGGTAATGTGGATGGATCAGTCGTTGAGATAACATGTTGAAAAGCATCGACTGTAGGGTAATGAATGCAATCTCATGTTAAACTTGTCAACTTCAATTATGGACAGTTTTCTAGCGACGATTTATAAAAATCAAGTGGTTGCCATACACTGATCTCATTGATTGAAATATAAATTCCAAAAACTGTCAGAGTCATTGTGATACGACAAACACAATTAGTCGAATTCATTCACCCCTTTACGAGTTTTATCTCCTTTCAACACCATGTTAAAATCTCGGTTCAACCGCATCGCGAACTCGCTGAAAAATGAAGCCAAATCGCTACGACTGACTTTTTCCTCTTGCAATTGCGAAATTTCCTGCTTCACCAAAGCCACCACCATTTCAACTTGTTGACGCAACAGGGTGGATACTTCTTGATGTTTTCCTTGCAATTGTTGACGCACTTGTTTGATATCACGGCTGATTTGTTCATCCAATTGATTCAAACGCCCGGTGGTTTCACTCCGCAACGCGCTGAGATCATTTTTTAAATCTTGATAGGCTAATTGTCGTTCTTGGCGTTCTCCCTTCGATTTCTCAGCTAAGTTATCTAACTCATTGTTCAGCAACTCTTCCATCGCGCGGATCCGTTGAGAAATGTCTTCGCGGAGATGACCTTGTTCTTGACTGAGACGATCTTCTAAGCGTTTGAAACGTCTATCGTAATCTCGGGCATGACCACCAAAGAGAATTTCGCGGATTTTGTCAATATTGCCCACATTGCCCGCTGATTCGTCTAACGAGTCGAATCTGCCCATTATTTTCGCATCAGATTTACCATCATCTTGTAAATTGTTTTCAACGGCACGAAGTTGCTCGTCAAGCGCGCTCATGCTGAGGTCTCTTGATTTTTTATCGGTCATTGTCCGTTTTCCTACCACGTTGTTTGATAAAATGATGTTGTGCTTGCTCATTATAGCAAACTCTGCCCGGTTCATAAATTCTTAATGCTCCGTCCTGCTCTTAGTTACTGTTTTTAAGGTTGATTGTCGATTAATTATTCAATAGTTTGGACAGTTTCAAAATTGTATTTAATATCAATCAGTTAGCGAATTGGCAAAATAACTATAACTTATTGATTTTAATAGGTAGTTATAACAAACTGTCCGAGATATTGTCATTTGGACGTATTCAAAATTACGGCGTATTTTTAGGAGAACGCACCCATGCAGACCAATTTAGCGCAAGTGCTTTATCGTGAACAAAAAATAGCATATATTCTGGTAGGTGCTGATTTTCAATTGGTGGAGCAATGTGGCGAAAGCTCACTGTTTGCAGCGGTTGCCCATCCCTCTCATTTGCTTGAGGCGGTGCCGGAGTTAGAAGGGTGTGAAGATATTTTGGCGGATATTCTTAAGGGGGAAATGCCGCGCTTTGATTTGGAAAATATCAACCGGATTTCAGCCAGTGGTGAGACGTTATACATCAATATTTCAGTTTTGGCGTTCCAGCCTGATAGCCATTTGCCCGCTCAATTGTTAGTGATGTTATCCGATATTACCAGTTTGATTCGCACGCAACACACGTTGACGCAACAACATAATGAGTTGAAATTGCTGAAACGTAGCCTAGATGATACTAATCAACGCTTAGAATTCATTTTGCAACGTTATGTTCCCAAAGAAGTCGGGGCTGCCCTGTTGGAAAATCGGATTTTGCCCGGCTTGGGTGGGGAATTGTGCGAAGTCAGTGTATTATTTGCCGATTTGCGTAATTACACCAGTATCAGCGAAAGATTGCAACCGGCACAAATCTTTGAAATATTAAATACTTGCTTGGATATTGCAACCACTGCTATCGGAGAAGCCGGCGGAGTCATTGTGAATTACATGGGGGATGCGGTGATGGCAATTTTTAACGCACCTAATCCACAAGAAGATCATGCCAAACGAGCGGTACGCGCTGGAATTAATATCCAATTGATGGCGGCAAATTATCACAATAGTGAGAAAAGTTCCGCCCTACTCAAGTCTTTGTATTTTGGCGTGGGGATTAATACAGGAAAGGCGATTGTGGGCAATGTGGGCGCGCAATGGCATTATCAATATACCGCGATTGGGGACGCAGTGAATGTTGCTTCACGAATTTGCAGTCATGCCCGTCCGGGAGAGGTATTAATTGGGGAAGATACTTATCACTATCTGGAAGATGTAATTACCGCGGACGCATTGGCTCCGATGAAGTTTAAGGGCAAAAGCCAAGAAATTACGGTCTATCAAGTTCGTGGTTTGGAAGGTAATTATCTTTAATTTCATCTCAGTAAATACAATTAATAGTGGGACAAGGCTTTTCTGATTTTTACGGAAACTAAGTTAAACATAGTATTTCTAGAATATTTAGGAGTTACCCTGTTCAAATCTAATTTTCAATTGATTCAAAATGTTAATATTTTGATCTGTTTTTCGATATTTGAATAAAAGCAATTGAATCACATTTTAACTGCGTGACTCCTACATCTTTGTTAGATTTAACCGATTGAAATATTGGTTAAAAAATATCTGATGTTCAAATTCCTCTCCATACATATTTTAAGAGTATGCCTGAAAAAAAGCCAGAACCTCCCAACAACGATAAAACGATCCGTTTAACCACACGTTTCACGAGTCCGCCACCTCCACCACCCAAACCTGTCGTTGTCGCTCCAGTTAAAAAACGTTCGTATTGGAGATACGTTTTATGGATAATACCGCTTGTTATCATTTCAGTATGGATATATATCACGGTGCTCTCCGATCTTGTCAACCGTCCGATTTACATTGGGTTGATCGCGCCCATGACCGGACAAGATTCGCTGGATGGCAAGGGCATGATGGAAGGGGTTGAAATGTGTGTGGAAGAATTTAATCGTTCCGGAGGCATCAATGGGCGACCGGTTCGATTGATAATTCTAAACGATGAAGGACAACCCAACGTCGCCAAGGATAAAGCTGTGAAAATAGTTCAAACCGATGTGTTAGGTGTGATCGGGCACAATACCAGCGGTACGTCCTTGGCAGCTTCTCCAATTTATCAAGAACATGGCTTAGTTGCCATAACGGGCAGTGCGACGACCGATTCCATCACCAAAGACAATGAATGGTATTTTCGGATTATTTTCAACAACAGCGATCAAGCCGCATTAGCCACAAATTACATTCATAAAGTGCTGAATTATGACACTGCCAATGTTATTTTTGTTGAGGATTCGTTTGGTCAAACCTTGGTGGAAAGTTTTGTGGAAACGGCGAAAACCATTGGATTGACTGTAGAAAATCTCTGGTCGTTTAAAGCGGATGAAGCCGATTTAGAGCGCATTTTACTCACCATCGAAGATTCGCTGAAACAACGTTCACAAAAAGAAGAACATCAGGGCAAAGGTCAACCCATGCTGTTTATTGCAACCCATTCCACAGAAGCAATTGAAATTGTGACTTCATTACACAGTTTAGGAACGCCAATGATGGGGGCTGACCCACTTTCAAACGATACTTTTTTATGTGGAATTCAACGCTATCCTCAAGAGCGCACCCGTTCCGGCTATTTTACCGAAGGGTTATACATGATTTCGCCCTTTTTGCCCGATATTGCCAGCCAGCGCGCCCAAGTTTTTTATGATGATTTCAATCAACTTCATCAACATGCCCCCACCATGATTTCAGCCATGAATTATGACGCAACCTTGGTTTTGCTAAATGCAATTGAACAAGCCGTTCTCGAAAAACCACACGCTAATGTAAAACAATTGCGGCAACAAGTGCGTGCTAAATTAACCAGTTACTCGACAGTGAGTGCCAGTATCGAAGGAGTCACGGGAGATTTGTATTTCGATCAACATCGTAATGTGGTCAAAGCCATTCCCGTTGGAGTTTTTCAAGATGGGATAGCGATTAACGCATTAGAACAATTTCAACCCGTGCAAGATTTAAGACGTGTCGATCACTTATTAGAAGAAGCACTAAATAACCGACTCATTCATATCAATGGCAAATTTATGCGCCGTACCCAAGTGGTTTACACCGCCATCGACTTCAATGAACTGACTGATCTGAATGCCAAAGATGGAACATTTCGAGCCGATTTTTATCTGTGGTTTCGTTTTCGAGACAACTTCGATGAAAACAAAATTGACTTTATCAATGCAGCAACGCCGATTGACTTAGGCAAGCCGATTGTGGAAACCATGTCGGAAGATGCCCAAGGTAAAATTACGACCAAAACCTATCGAGTGCGTGGAAGGTTTAAAATAAATATGGATTTTGCCAGCTATCCATTTGATAAACAACAATTATCTATTCGGTTTCGCCACGCCTCACTGACGCGGGAAAAATTAATTTATGCAGTGGATACCCTAGGCTTGCAAATGAAGCAACTTGGAAAAGAAGGTATTTTAGGGAAGTTCGCGCGAAATAGAGTTTTCTCTATTGGCGGTTGGGCGGTCGAACGGATTTCATTGTTTCAAAACATCAAGAAAAACGATTCTACCTTGGGGATAGCGCAAACATTTGGTTCACGACAACGGATTGAATATTCACAATTTAATGCTGAAGTGGGAATACAACGCTTGGTTTTAAGTTTTATCCTCAAGAACTTATTACCTATCGTATTTTTAGTTGTGCTCGGCTACGCTACCTTCTTTATTCCCATTCCTACCACAGGATTTCCGGTGCGTATGGCATTGGGTACAAACATGATTGTGACGACATCATTGTTTCATTTACGGTTAGCATCCAATATTCCGGATATTGACTATATCGTATTGATTGAATATGTTTTTTATTGTGTTTACCTGCTAGCGATATTCACCCTGAGTTTATCCATTGGCTCCTATTTCCTGATCACAATGAAACCGCCAGCGTTTGAAAAGAAAATCGAACGACTAAATTTAATAGGTAAGATTCTTTATCCCTTATCATTGGTTGTTTTAATCACTTATGTGTTCATCGTCTATGGTTAGTCATTTTGAAAATAAGAATGTGCCAATCTCGCGCATCAAAATTGTTAACTTTAGGAGTTACACAGTTCAAATTTGATTTTTAATCTATCCAAGAAGTTAGATTACGACATTGTTTCAGATAGTTTAATAAAATCATTGGCGTTTCAAGTGTGTAACTTCTGGGCATTGTAAAAAGATAATCTGAACCTGTTAAATTTGTATAAAACTTGACAGATTTGAATATTCTTCAGGAGTTACGCAGTTCAAATCTAAATTTATTCGGTTTAAAGGTGTCAAACCGGTTCTATACACCCAAAAAACCAAAATTGAACGATATAACAGATTTTGTTATACTTCACGCTTATGAGTAATCATCCAATTTACGGAATAACCGCCAAATCACAATATGCCAATCAATCCTGACACGTCAAAGCCACCGTCACGGCAAAATTTCCAATACCCCAAATTAAATTTGTGAAACGCTTGTGCTCCGTCCTGTTACCATAACAGTTGACAACAGATAACTTAGGTTGCTACCCA
>DYNO01000145.1:0-7005 GCA_020721025.1 Thiomargarita sp.
AGCAAATTGATTAGAAGACAGACGGACTATGAAATTTCGCTGTCTTCAGGATAATTAATGAATTGTCGCGCGAAACTTTCCAATTCATGCTGTTCAATCGCGGCACGCAGTTGCTGCATCAGGGTTTGATAATAATGTAAATTATGAACTGTATTTAGGTGCGATCCCAGCATTTCTTTTGTTTTGTCAAGATGATATAAATAGGCGCGTGAGAAATTTTGGCAGGTATAACAACTGCATTGCGGGTCAAGTGGTGCGGTATCATTGCGATATTGGCTGTTACGAATGCGCACGGTGCCCTGACTGGTAAACAGATAACCATTGCGGGCATTACGGGTTGGCATGACACAATCAAACATGTCAATTCCCCGTTGAACTGCTGCAACAATATCCGCCGGTGTGCCTACTCCCATCAAATAATGTGGTTTGTCTGCCGGCAAGTGGGGGGCGAGACCGTCCAAAATACGCAACATATCCGGTTTCGGTTCTCCCACAGACAAGCCGCCAATGGCATATCCATCAAAACCAATGTCAATCAGCCCATGCAACGAATGCAGTCGCAACGATTCATACATGCCGCCTTGCACAATTCCAAACAATGCTGCGGGATTATCGCCATGTCCCTGTTTGGAACGAGATGCCCAACGCAAAGATAGTTCCATCGATTCACGGGCTTGCGTTTCCGTCGCGGGATAAGGGGTGCATTCGTCAAAAATCATCACGATGTCCGAACCGAGCGTGCGTTGCACTGCCATCGAACTTTCTGGGCTGAGAAATACCGCAGCACCGTCAATGGGGGAACGAAAATGCACGCCTTCTTCCGTAATTTTACGCATCTCGCCCAAACTAAATACTTGAAAACCACCAGAATCGGTCAAAATCGGTTGTTGCCATTGCATGAAATGGTGCAAATTGCCATGTGCGGCAATCACTTCCATTCCCGGACGCAACATCAAGTGAAAGGTATTTCCCAATAAAATTTGCGCCCCTGTGGCTGCCACTTGTTCCGGACGCAATCCTTTTACTGTGCCATACGTTCCTACCGGCATGAATGCTGGCGTTTCTACGCTGCCGCGGGCAAACTGTAAACGAGCGCGTCGTGCTTGACCTTCAGTCGTTAATACCTCGAATGTAAACATCGTGTTATATAAAAGTTCGTCTGTCTTGCATGGCGTGTTGTTTGAGGCGCGTCGCAGTTTCCTCTCCCAAATATTCATCAATGAGAATGTGTACAATGTAAATGAGGGGAGTAAGCGCAATTGCCATGATAAATTTATAGATGTACTTGGTGGTGCCGATCACAAAGATCAGTCCCAAATCCCAGTTAGTTTGCGGATTAATATGAAAGGCAATAATAAGAACAATATACGTGTCTATCAATTGAGAAACGAGAGTGGAACCGGTGGCTCGTAACCACAGATGACGTTCGCCAGTCAAGCGTTTGATATGATGAAAAATCGTGACATCGACCACTTGCCCGATAATAAAGGCGACCAATGAACCGACAATAATCCACATTCCTTGTCCAAAAATGGCTTTAAATGCCACATCCATATTGACCGGTCCGGCTTCACTCTGACGCATAATCCAGAATTCTGCGGGAGTTAATGCCATGGCAAAGAAAATAATTAAAAACGCATACGAAATTAAAATGGCGGTGATGTAGGACAGAATTCTTACGCCCCGGGTGCCAAAATATTCGTTGATAATATCCGACATAATAAAGACAATAGGCCATAATAACGCGCCGGTTGTCAAGTTCAGTGAAGGTAAATTCATTCCCAACAATTGTACGTTGGAAGCCAAACCCAAACTTTTCTCTACTGAAAATACCTTAACTCCAACAAATTCAGCAATGAGCGCACTGGCAATAAAAAATGTGCTGAGTACCATAAATAGGAGATTTGCTTTTCTGTTAAAGACAATTTCCCGGTCTTCATCCAGATGCAAGGGGGGATAATTCGAGTTATTTTCTGACATATTCATTCATGCAAGAAGAGTTATTGTTCCAAGTCAGATACATTTTTAGGCTACAGTATGTCACAATTTTTAAAAAATACAATAGCTTGCATTCTAATTTATTCTTCTTGATTTCTCAATTAGAATGGGAGTATCCTCACAAGGCGAGTAGATTCCTTCTCAGAGGGAGCTCGCACATTTATTCCGCGTATTCTACCATCATTACCAACGATTTATTACAAAATATTTACAAGCCACTTTATGGAACTGCCCAAATTCATCGGTTTGCAAAGGGGTCGTCACCAAGCTCGATAAAGCTCATTCGATAAACCTGTTTAAAAGTTCAATCTATGAGGATATCTTGATTTTCGAGCATCTTGACTGGATATTTTTTGAATCATGACGACTTCGGCATCAATTTGGTTCTCGTTCACACATTCAAATGATAACACAAGATTGTTTACAAAATAAAAAGTTTCTTTCTGTTGTTTCAGAGATTCGTGATACTGGCTTGGGTATTAATTTTGTATTTTACAAAGAGTTATATCCAGAATGATTTACAGAATATGACCCAGACCGAAAGTTAATCTATTGATTTATTATATGATAATGAAAATTTTCTTTGATTGAATGACTTGTCAGTTTAAATCGTGCTAAATTAAACAATACCATCGCCAATTTTTTGGAACACTTCGCTTATTCTGACTGTTTTAAAATTGGATTGAAAATCTTACTCAGTCTTTTGGCGAAGGTGTTGTTTAATCTATTAAAAATTTAAACAAATGTCAACCAATCTTGATGCTGTGGGTGTCGTCCATGTACCACGTCGAAAAATAAACTTTGCAATTTTTCTGTCAACGGGCCCCGCGTTCCTGAACCAATGGTGCGCCGATCCAGTTCGCGAATAGGAGTCACTTCCGCCGCGCTGCCGGTAAAAAAGGCTTCATCAGCAATATACACTTCATCACGGGTAATTCGTTTTTCACGGACTTCGATACCCAATTCCTGCGCCAACGTGATGACCGTCGCCCGGGTAATCCCATTCAGTGCGGAAGTTAAATCCGGCGTGTAGATAATTCCATCTCGTACCAAGAAAAAGTTTTCACCACTGCCTTCCGCCACATAGCCTTCTGCGTCTAATAACAAGGCTTCGTCATAACCACACGACAGAGCTTCTTGCAGGGCTAACATCGAATTCATATAGTTACCTGTGGCTTTGGCTTTGCACATGGTAATGTTGACATGATGACGGGTAAACGAAGAGGTTTTGATGCGAATGCCCTTTTCCATACCTTCCGCGCCCAAATATGCCCCCCACGTCCACGCGGCAATGGCAGTATGCACTTTTAAATTGTCAGCACGCAAGCCCATTCCTTCTGAACCGTAAAAGCAAATCGGACGCATGTAGGCGGATTCCAGATGATTTTCCCGCACCACTGCACACTGCGCGGCATTCAACGTATCGGCATCATAAGGAATTTTCATGCCCAAAATTTTTGCTGAATCAAACAAACGTCGGGTGTGATCTTTCAGTCGAAAAATTGCCGCACCACGTTCCGTTTGATACGCTCGCACGCCTTCAAATACGCCCAAACCATAATGCAAAGAATGGGTTAAGACATGGACTTTTGCATCCCGCCACGGTGACATTGCGCCATCAAACCAAATCAGACCGTCGCGGTCATCCATTGTTGCCATACATTTCTCCTACGTTGTCACAGTGAGGTTGTTATTTTTAAAGTGCTATTTTACACCAGACGACTGCTATTTTCATGCGTAGGACGGACACAATTCGGTACAAATGAGTGATTTATTCAATGGAATTCACGAGTGTATCAAGTTGTGCAATCAACGGCATTTATCACAGTAACCATCTTCTAATTCCCAAGTGACTGTACCACAACAACGGCAAAATCCCAGCCGTTCACCAATGTCTTCTAAAATTTCTCCAATATTACAATCATGAGCATAGGACATACCCACAATTGCTTTTACTAACACAACAGTTTTCTCCCTGCCAATTTGTTCAAAAATCTGCTCTTTTTCCAACAACGTCAACACTTCATTCAACATATAACTGCCGTCGTGGTTAGACATCAATTTCTCCTGTGATTTTCTCAATAATTGGGAATCGGTTCTTGATGTGGCAGTGCTAATCATGTTTTTCCCAAAATTTTAATATTTACGACTGCCACGAATCAAGGTGCCCACGCCTTCATCGGTAAAAATTTCTAATAAAACAGCATGTTCTACTCGTCCGTCGATGATATGCGCGCTGCCCACACCGCCTTGAATCGCATCCAAAGCACAGCGAATTTTGGGCAACATGCCGCCGGAGATGGTGCCATCTTCAATCAACGCGTTGACTTTTGCCGCGTCTAAGCCGGTTAATAAATGTTGATTTTTATCCAACACGCCGGCGGTATTTGTCAATAAAATCAATTTTTCAGCCTGCATCACTTCAGCCACTTTACCAGCGACCAAATCGGCATTAATATTGTACGATTGTCCATCATCACCCACGCCCACCGGGGCAATGACGGGAATAAAATCGCCATTAATCAATAAATTAATCACCGCGACGTTAATACTCGCCACTTCCCCCACATGCCCAATGTCAATAATTTCCGGTGCGTTCATTTCCGGCGTGTTGCGCGTGAAGGTCAATTTTCGAGCATAAATCAATTCCGCATCTTTTCCCGTCAATCCGACCGCAGCACCGCCTTGTCCATTGATTAACGTGACAATATCTTTATTCACCAGTCCGCCGAGCACCATCTGCACCACATCCATCGTTTCCCGGTCAGTGACACGCATTCCTTGCACAAATTCGCTTTGAATTCCCAATCGTTTCAATAAATTGCCGATTTGAGGTCCGCCACCGTGCACCACCACCGGATTGATACCGATGCGTTTCATTAAGACAATATCGCGCGCAAAACTTTTTTGTAATGCTTCATCAATCATCGCGTTGCCGCCGTATTTGATGATCATGGTTTTGCCAACAAATTTAGTCAGATAGGGGAGAGCTTCCGTTAAAACATGGGCGACATTTTGAGCCGCAGCAAGAGTCAGTGACATAATTTTGAAGTTTTATTAAGGTGAATGAGGTGAACTACGGTGGGTGATAGTAATCACTTAATTTGATTCGTTAATCGGACATCTACGAAAATACACTAAATTTTACTATTCTATTCGTGACGATGCCAGTATTTCATAAATGGCTTCAACAATTTTTTCAATAAAATCTATCATCTCAGTGACTGTAGCGGCTTCTATCTCCCATAAACCGGGCATGGTTGGCGTGGGTTTAATATCTGCTTCATGAACGATTTGATTGCGTCTTTGGACGATAGCATCCAAGGTGTCTATGATTTCGCGGTTACTTTTTCCAATCTTCTCTGCGATTTCCTTCCATAATCTACTTTCTCGAATAGATTTTGGTTTGTCGTCACGCACGAATTTCATACCTTCAAAGATTTGATACGGATTTTGATAAGTCTCCTTTCCAAGTCGTCTGCGAACTTCAGATTCAAACCAGCTGTACCTTTCATCAAAGTTGATTAAACTCATTGTGACAGAAAACTTTTGATATTCTTCGGTTTGTTTACGGTTGCCCTGTAAAATTTCTATCATTCCTATGCGAATGACATCATGAATAAACATGTCTAATGCACTGATTGCTAAAACATATTGGGCACGAAGAACGTCCGAGAAATCCTTCGCCGGTTCGCAATTTACCAAAATAGTGTATGCTTCGGTCAAGTGATGCACCCGCTTGATATTGTTGCGAAATAGTTCAATCGCAGTTTTCATACTAACTGGTCAGTTTGATAATGTTTTGAGCTAGGTCAGAAAATACATCATTAAATTTTGCGACACTTTGTTTCATCGTGTCTTTTACCACGCCACTATATTTTGCATCTTCAAAATGACGGTCGGTTAACGCAAATACAGGAGTTTGGTAAGCCTGCGATAACGCAATTAAGGTATTGAAATCAGAAAATTGTTTAAATATGGGTTGATGAGTTTCGTCCAGCGTCATGACCATCTCATCTCCACTACCATTACCTCTCAATGCAGGCACAAGTTCGTTATTAACGTATTTTCTAATATCATCAATCCACTTCTCAAACCCTTTTGAGGGATTACCCTCGCGCTCACGGTATTTTTGTACTATTGTACCTAAAAATTTCGGAGTCACCACTGGAAAGGGATAGAAGGTCTCAGTTAATAGGGGATTCATTTGAGCCTTCTTCGCCCACATTGCCCAACGCGGCAAAATCTTTTTCAATGACTTCAATGCCATTACTGAAAAATAATCAGGCGAAGTAGGGAGTAAGAAGTAGTCACTGGTCATCAACAAATTTTGGTTAATAGAACTCAAGCTGGGATTCATATCAATTAAAACATAGTCGGCTTGATAATGTTTCGCGGTCTCCTCAAACAAATAAGAAAATGAGCCAGGAAGATTCTTGAGCGTTTGTAATGAAGTTGAGAGCTCTTGAGCAATACCCAAAGTCACTTCATACTCGGATAAATCTAAATGTCCAGGCAAGAGAAAAAGTTGCCCACCTAAGTCAGATTGAATATCAACTTCCTGACAGATAGCAGCCTCGATCAATTTGGGTTGTGCTTCAAATGCGGGGGCGAGACAAGTTTTAAGGTTGTGCTTTTTGCTGTCTGAATAAAAAGCCTCAAAATCATCTTCATTGAACACCAATCCGGTCAAATTACATTGAGGATCAGCATCAACCATGATTACCTTCTTGCCTTGCAATGCCAACATCCAACTGAGATTGAATGTCGTCGTGGTCTTACTCACCCCACCTTTGTGGTTAAACAATGCGATTCGTTTCATAACATTCCTCATTTGACAGTCTTTTCGCCATAGTTACCCGGCGGTAACTTTCGTTCAATCGTTTACATCAGGTAATCTGCTATTCTAGCAAATCCGCGGCAGGGGATCGTCTTCTAATTCTTCCAATAATCGCGCCCCGCCCAACGGTGTTTGTAAGATAACTCGTGGCTTACCGATTTCAATCT
>DYNO01000145.1:7105-8405 GCA_020721025.1 Thiomargarita sp.
CGCGCCCCGCCCAACGGTGTTTGTAAGATAACTCGTGGCTTACCGATTTCAATCTGTCCGATGATTGCCGCGTGTTGACCTTGTGGTAAAGTACGCCACAGTTTTAATGCAGTTTCAGCATATTCGGCTGCCACTACTGCCACAACCCGCCCTTCACATGCCAAATACAAGGGATCATAGCCCAACATGTCACAAACGGTTTGCACCGGGTCTAAAATGGGAATCGCAGCCTGTTGTAATTGCACGGTATGTCCGGTATATTGACTGATTTCATGTGCCACCGTTGCCAACCCACCTCGTGTCGGATCACGCATAAATCGCACGCCGTGTAAATTCCACAAGGCTTGTGTCAGCGGCAACACACTCGCAGCGTCCGAAGCCAATTCGCCACGCAATCCAAATTGTTCACGAGCCAACATCACTGCAATGCCATGATTTCCCACACTACCGCTCACCAAGATAACATCGCCGGGACGAATTTGTGCCATATTTAACACGGCATAGCTGGCACGAATTCCCACGCCTGTCGTTGCTAAATACAACCCACTGCCCTCGCCGCGTCGCACCACCTTGGTATCTCCCGCAACCACAGCAACATTTAAACTTCGTGCGGTTTCTGCCAAACTGACAATCAAGCGTTCCAACAATGCGATTTCTAACCCTTCTTCAATCAACGCATTGAGTGTTAAATAATACGGAATCGCTCCCGCCACCGCCAAATCATTGGTCGTGCCATGCACCGCCAAACTGCCGATATTGCCGCCGGGAAACTCCAACGGTTGCACCGTAAAACTATCGGTGGTAATCATCAATTGACCACCTTGCCAAGGCAATATAACCGCATCGGCGTGCGTATCCAACAGGGAATTTTGTAAATGACGCGCAAAAATATCGGTAATCAGTTCCCGCATGTAACGTCCGCCATTGCCATGTGCTAGGCTAACATGAGTTTCTTGCATCTTAATCGCCGTGAAATGAGATACGTCTGAAAATGGGACTGCGTGCTCAATCTTTTGGAAAACTGTAGTTTCAAATGAAACTTTGTATTGGTAGCGTATCCTATTGCAGCTTCTAAACCATTGACAATCACTAACAAAGAGAATGAGAATGATTATCAGTGATATTCCCGTCGTATCAAACTATTTTCGCAACTGCTTGATTGCTCAAGTCTTACGTTACTATGACGGGCGATTAGAGTCCCGCTGAAACTTGTCGGGACTGACAGCAAAAAACAATTTAAGCAGAGTAATTGTTCAGATTAATTGCGGCATTTACATCACGATCAATCACAAACCCACAA
>DYNO01000146.1 GCA_020721025.1 Thiomargarita sp.
ATTTTTAAACTTTACTTTTTTACTGAGTTTGAAGATGTCAAATCGGTTCTATAGTCAGTGGGAATCATCAATCATGGTGTGACAGGAATAAATCCCTAATTTTTCACTAAAACGGTAAATTCAGCGTGCTATCAATGGCTAAAAATTGTTGTCGAAACTGCATTTGAATCCGTTCCAATTCCGCCTGATCTTCGGCTTCAAAACGAATCACCAGACAAGGTGTGGTATTGGACGGACGCACCAAGCCCCAACCGCGAGGAAAATCGACGCGCAGCCCATCAATGGTAGAAATCCGTGCTGAGGCATCAAAATGAAAAGTTGCGAGGATTTTTTGCATTAACTCAAAATGCTCCCCGTCTCTTGCCACGTTAAGATTGAGTTCTGGCGTATTCACCGCATCGGGCAAACTACAAAAAACTTCGGTTGGGGTGCGCGGGTCTTTTGCCAAAATCTCTAATAATCTCGCAGCAGTATAAAGCGCGTCATCAAAACCGTACCACCGCTCTTTAAAGAAAATATGCCCGCTCATCTCGCCCGCCAACAAAGCCCCGGTTTCTTTCAATTTTGCCTTGATCGGGGAATGTCCCGTGCGCCACATGGTTGCTTGACCGCCTTGTTTTTCAATCACTTCTGCCAGATGCCGAGTGCATTTGACATCAAAAATAATTTCCGCGCCCGGATGGCGTTGCAAAATATCGGTAGCGTACAGCATCATCTGGCGATCTGCCCACACAATTTTTCCTTGCGCATCGACCACGCCCAATCGATCTGCATCGCCGTCGAATGCCAATCCGAAATCCGCTTGTTGTGCTTGAACGGTTTCGATAAGTGTTTGTAAATTCGCAGGTTTGCTGGGATCAGGATGATGATTTGGAAAATGACCATCGACTTCGCAAAACAGGGGAATAACTTCACAGCCCAATTGTTGCAATAATTCTGGTGCAATCACGCCGCCCACGCCATTGCCACAATCGATCACTATTTTGAAGGAACGTGCTAATTTTACATCTTGCAGGATGCGTTGCAGATAAATTTGGCGAATATCCAAATTTTCTAAATCATTCGTCGGTGAATTCAATAAGTTACCGGTTGCAATTCGCGATTTTAGGGCTTGAATTTTTTCACCGGCTAATGTGTCACCACCGATCATCATTTTTAAGCCGTTGTAATGAGACGGATTGTGACTGCCAGTTAACATCACGCCGCTACCGGTTTTTAACTCGTGGGTCGCAAAGTATAACAACGGAGTCGGCACCATGCCAATGTCAATGACACTGCGTCCGGCGCGTTGCAATCCTTCGATAAGTGCTTGTTTTAACATCGTTCCTGACAGCCGACCGTCACGCGCAACCACTACTTTTTGTTGTCCTTGCGCTGCGGCTTCGCTCCCGATGGCTTGACCGATTTCTGATACAATTTGCGGGGTGAGGGTGTCGCCAACAATTCCACGAATATCGTAAGCTCTGAAGATTGACATGGTGTTCCTTGTGTTTTTGTAGTGGAGTAACGGATTGAATTTTTTATTTACAGGATGAGCATAATTCTGATTTAGCTCAACTGCTTGTGCTTAACTTCTGAAAATTTCGTCTAGGGAAGTTGCAATCAACAATGCCGAACCCCACTGCTCTAATTCAGCTAAGGTCGCGTTTTTCAAAGACTTTTGAACTTGTCGAGGTAACTTTCCAAAACGTTTTTCTAGTAATCGTTTGAGCATCAGACGCTCACCTTCAGCCAATCCAACTTGTTTACCTTCAGTCCACCCAATTTGTTTACCTTCAGTCCACCCAATTTGTTTACCTTCAGTCCACCCAATTTGTTTACCTTGTATTTCACCCATCTGGTAAATTTCACGTCCGGCGCGACTTTGCATCAAATCTAAATTTAACATGGTGATAATCTCCTCGTGACTCAAGTTACGAAACCGATTGAGCAGTAATAAACCGATAATATTCAACGCATCACTCAGTTCAGCCGTTGCCGGATAAATTTGATCCAGTTGTTCTCGCCAATGTAGCACTTTGTCTTGAAGCATTGCTTTACTCAACTTAGGCGATACGGTAAATGGGGCTAACACAATTAAACGGGGATCAGCCGCAAATAACTCGGTTTCAGTGTATTCTGTCAGCACTAACTCTTTGATAAAACTGGTATTTGTGACCATTTCAGGGATTAACGTATCCAACGTCCATGCCGCAGTCTGATATTTTTTCTCGGTATAAACAATGATCCCAATCACTGATTTATCTTGGCTACTTTTGAGACAAATTTGTAACATGTTATTTAACATGCGATAACGAATATATTTATCTGAATAGCCTTGAAATTCTAGCGTCACGCGGGTATTCACCGTTTCTAATATCGGAATGCCTTCCACATCAGGACGCTGGAGCTGTTTCTCTTTGAATTCTACGGCACGAAATTCAAAACTTTCCGCCATTTCGGGAGCGAAGCCGGCGAGTTTGAGCAAGCCTGCCCCACTGAGTTGCATCAATTGTAGAAAAGTTTCGTCCGTCCCGCGCAGTTGTCTCGTTAATTTTTCTGTCATTGTCTCATGCGATAAAAAGTCAAGCATCATGTCATTCTAAATGCTGTCTGAATCAGAATTTTCAGAATGAAGTCTGAACCAAGATTCTCAGGATTTTTGGATGACCATGATTTTGTTTTTAATCAAGTAAATCTTGTGAATCATACAAATCCCGGTTCAGACATTCTGCAAATTCTGATTCAGACAGAAAAATTTAAAAGGGAAAAGGTCAAAGATTTACCCTAGAAATACGAAACCCCCTGCTGCTGAACCTGCTCGCCGTATCGACCCCATCACGGCCGGCACAACGCAAGTCATCATCATTGTTGTACCAAGAACACCCACGAAGGAGATGCTTATTAGAGTCTCTCCCTGCCATCCATGCACTTCCATCACTCGGCGCACCCACATAATTTTCATGCCAAACGTCTCCGCACCATTCCCACACGTTCCCGTGCATATCGTACAACCCAAACACATTCGCCGGATACTTTCCCACCTCTGTCGTTTGTTTAATCCCACTTGCATCATAATTCGCTAATTCTGGAGTGATTATCTCACCAAAACTGTATTTCGTCACACTGCCCGCTCGACACGCATATTCCCACTGTGCCTCACTGAGCAAGCGATAATGATACCCCGTCAATTGTGATAATTTCGCACAACACTGCATTGCATCATTCCATGTCACCGTTTCCACCGGACGATTCGCACCTTTGAATTTCGACGGATTACTGCCCATAATGGCTTCCCATTGCGCTTGCGTCACCGGATATTTTCCAACAAAGAACGGTTTTAAGGTCACTGGATGCGCCGGTTTTTCATCCTCAGCACCATCATTTGATCCCATCATGAATGTCCCGCCCGGAACATAAATCATTTCCAGCTTCACATTATTTGGCAATGTTTCAACCAGTTGACGCGCTTTTCTGGTCTCACGACGGATGTTTTTATTATCGTCGATAAATGCAGTTTCAAACGTAATTTCTGGCAATGTTTCAGCCAACGCGGTGACTGGATCAGTGGGTTGCACAACCGATTGTTTTAACTTCGCAACTTCCTGTTTCAATTCCTCAAGAGCATCATTTTTTAGTTTGGCGATTTCTGAAATAACCTGCTTACGTTGTTGTTCTAAATCAACCAGTTGTTTCTGCATTTTCACTAAAAACTGTTCAGCATCGTGTTCTAATGCCAACCGCCGCGCATCCTCTTGATTCACCATTTCCGCAATTTTGCTTCTGAATTCTTCAACCGATTGATTTATCTGCTGTTCTAGTGTTGATAATTGCTCTAATGAACTTGCCTGCGTGATTTCATCCAATGCCCGTTGTTGTGCAATTTCAATCTGCTGCACAATCCGCTCAGGATTCAATTCGTTATTCAACCGTTGCTGTGCCGCATCAATCATGGTTTCTAATTTCTGCGTAAATTCCTGCTCCGCCCGCTCAAAATGTTTTTTTCCTTCCAGCGTATCAAGCCGTCCCTTCAAATTCCCCAACATCATCACCAACCACACCAAACCGCCCAACGCTGGCACAACGAGACCGATAATGATTTCCATAAGTGAGTCACTCAATTTGAAGGGATGAGATGGCGTATTTTTTCTCGTTACTAAGATTTGTGTAGATTGACAGAATTTTAAAATTTTCTGTCTGAATCAGAATTTACAGAATTTTAGAATTTGCAGAATGAAGTCTGAACCAAGATTCTCAGGATTTTTGGATGACCATGATTTTGTTTTTAATCAAGTAAATCTCGTGAATCATGCAAATCACGGTTCAGACATTCTGTAAATTCTGATTCAGACAAAAATTAGGCGCGCTCACTTTTTCAAGTCAGCACGCCTTTTTATTGTACTACAACGCAACGATTAAGCAGATGATCAAAGTTACGGTTCAGAACTTAATCCAAGAAACTACGCAACTGTTCGGAACGGCTAGGATGACGCAATTTACGCAACGCTTTAGCCTCTATTTGGCGAATCCTTTCACGAGTCACATCAAATTGCTTGCCCACTTCTTCCAACGTGTGATCGGTGTGCATGTCAATCCCGAAACGCATCCGTAAAACCTTTGCCTCACGCGGCGTTAAACTTTGCAACATGTCCTGCGTGGCGCGGCGCAACCCTTCAAACGTAGCGGAATCGAGCGGCGAATGAATGCTGGTATCTTCAATAAAATCACCTAAATGCGAATCTTCATCATCCCCAATCGGTGTTTCCATCGAAATCGGTTCTTTGGCGATTTTCAACACCTTGCGAATTTTATCTTCCGGCATTTCCATCCGTTCTGCCAACTCTTCCGGCGAGGCTTCCCGCCCTTTTTCCTGCAAAATTTGCCGCGACACGCGATTGAGTTTGTTAATGGTTTCAATCATGTGCACCGGAATGCGAATGGTGCGCGCTTGATCGGCAATGGAGCGGGTAATCGCTTGACGAATCCACCACGTTGCATAGGTAGAAAATTTGTAGCCGCGCCGATATTCAAATTTATCGACCGCCTTCATCAAACCGATGTTACCTTCTTGAATTAAATCCAAAAATTGCAAACCGCGGTTAGTGTATTTTTTGGCAATAGAAATCACGAGGCGTAAATTCGCTTCAATCATTTCCTTCTTCGCCCGCCGCGCTTTTGCCTCACCTAACGACATTTTACGGTTGATCTCCTTAATTTCCGCCATACTGAGATGACATTTGGCTTCGATTTCACGCAATTTACGCTGACTTTGTTCGACATGATCGCTGTGATGCCGTAATTTTTCGACATACGGTTTGCCCGATGCCAACAAACTGGGAATCCACGCTGGATTGGTCAAGTTATTCTTGAACGAGGATAAAAATTCTTTTTTATTCATGCCGACCCGTTCGACACACACTTCGCGAATGGTGTTTTCTTGTTCACGAATCACGGTGATCGCTTCGCGCAATTTCACGCTGAGATCGTCAATCACTTTCGGTACGAGCTTGAATTGTAAGAAACATTCGGCTAATTCATGACGCAGGCGAATGAAATCTGGCGCGTTTTGACCTTTTTTGTCACGCACGGTCATCAATTTGGTGTAAATTGTGCGCAGGGCTTCAAACCGTTGTTTGGTTTCTTCCGGGTCAAGCGTGTCGCCTAAAATGGACGGACTTTCTTCTTCAGCAACCAATTCTTCTTCAAAATTCAGTTCGTCGTCTAACGCCAAAGAGTCTAATTCTTCTGCGGTGACTTCTTCATGCAGAGCTTCAGGGTCAACAAAACCTGAAATTAAATCAGACAGTTTGATTTCTTCGGTTTCAATGGAATCATACAGTTTTAAAAAGTCACCAATAATATCTGGATAAGTCGCCAACGCAGACAGGGCTTGACTGAGACCTTCTTCAATCCGTTTGGCAATTTTAATTTCCCCTTCACGAGTCAACAAGTCAACACATCCCATTTCTCGCATGTACATTCGCACGGGATCGGTGGTGCGCCCAAATTCGCTATCGACACTTGCCAACGCTGCGGCGGCTTCTTCTGCCACGTCTTCGTCAGCGACGACCGGAGTTGTATCGGACATCAGTAGAGCATCGACATCGGGCGCGTCTTCGTGTACAGCAATCCCCATGTCGTTAATCATGCCAACGATGTTTTCAATCTGTTCGGGGTCAACGATTTCGTCAGGCAGATGGTCGTTGATTTCTTGATAGGTCAAGTAACCACATTCTTTACCTTTTGCAATCAGTTGTTTTAATTGTGATTGTTGTTCTTCGTTCATAATGGTTTCGTGCCCCTGTTGCTTGAATACAACACATTGATCAAAATCGTCTGTTTTAAGCCACACTGTGGCGATTATAGCAAAAATCGGTCTATCTGTTGATGTTTGAATCAGAATTCACAGAATGTCTGAACCGGGATTTGCATGATTCACAAGATTCCCTTGATTAAAAGCAAAATCAGGGTAATCCAAAAATCCTGAGAATCTTGGTTCAGACTTCATTCTGAAAATTCTGTCAATTCTGATTCAGACATGAGATTTTTGCGTCAACTGTAAATATTCCTGTTTTTCTTCTTCAGTCAACTGCCCATGATTCAATTTTTTGGATAACTCTTTGATTCGATGACCATCACAAAAAGGAAATTCACTTTGAATATATAAATCTGCGATGATACTTAAAAATTCTTGTTTTTTATCTTCTTCATCTTTCAGCGGATGTTTCCAAACGGCAAAGGCATGAATTAACTCCAATTCTGCGGTATCACGATACATTTCTTCCAATACACCAGTGGTCAAAATCGGTTGAGAATGGCAATAATCCAGCAATTTCCAAAAAAAATATTCCCGCCGCTGTGTTAAAGTATCGCCAATGGTTGCTTGATGCAATAATTGCAAACGCGGTTCGCGATAATTTTCAACCGCGTGCGCAAAATTGGGATGCTGAATTAATAAACGTAATCCTTTATCTAACAATGTTGGCATGATCGGAACGGCAGTTTCTCTCATTGAATCAGAGAGTTTTGACGATTCTGGCGACTTACTTAACTTGCGAACCTTGCGCTTATCGACTAAGGGCGTGAGCGTATCCAATTGTTTCAACAGCGAATCTTGATAAACTCCTGGTGCAATTTTCGATAGATAATCCCGCATCTCTCCATGAAAGCTCACTTGTCCTTCGATACTTTGTAAATGAAACGGCTGTGCCACTCTGTTAAATAAAAATTGTGATAATGGAATCGCTTGATCCAAGATGGCGTAAAATGCTTCTGTTCCCTCACGCCGCACCAAACTATCTGGATCATCTTCGCTGGGTAGGAACGCAAAATTGATTTCCTTGCCATCTTTAAGCTCGGATAAACTGGTTTCCAACGCCCGCCATGCTGCTTTTCGCCCCGCTTCATCGCCATCGAAACAAAACACCACTTCTGAGACGCGCCGAAATAATTGCCGCAAATGTTCGCCCGAAGTTGCCGTTCCCAAGGTTGCCACCGTATGACGAATCCCATATTGCGCCAATGCCACCACATCCATATAGCCTTCGACCACAATTACCCGTGCAAGTGAGCGTTGTTGCCGCGCCTGATACCAACCGTATAAAGTATGACTTTTTTGAAACACACTGGTTTCTGGTGAATTCAAATATTTGGCTTCTTTTTTATTATCGACCAACACCCGCCCACCGAAAGCAATTATTCGCCCACGTCCATCATGGATCGGAAAAATCAAGCGGTTACGAAAGAAGTCATAAAACTGCCCTTCGTCAGTCACCTTGAGCAAGCCCGCCCTAAGCAATAATTCGCGTTTTTGTTGCGAGGCACCGAAATTTTTCAATAAATTATCCCAACCCACGGGTGCGTAACCGATGCCAAACTCGCGTACAATTTCTTGATTTAAATCTCGTTTTTGCAAATAGGCTTGGGCAACCTCTGCTTGAGGAGAATGCAATTGTTGTTGGAAAAATTCCGCTGCTTGCATTAGAATGTTGTAGAGTTCGTTTTCATCCTCAGTTATGGTGGGAGTTGTGCCCGCTTCATACTCCATTTCTAAACCGGCGCGCGTTGCCAATTCCTGCACGGCTTCGATAAATTCTAAATGTTGATGCTCTATTAAAAAAGTCAAGCTGTTGCCATGCGCGCCGCACCCAAAACAATAATAAATTTGCTTATTCGGACTGACTTTAAACGATGGCGTTTTTTCCTCATGAAATGGACAACAGGCTTCAAATTCACCACCGGCTTTTTTGAGGGGCACATAACTGTCAATGAGATCAACAATATCGGTGCGTTGAACGACAGTCTCAATAAAATGAGGAGGAATTCGCATAGCGATCACGCGTGGTGCTAGAGAACTGATTAGTATAGAACCGGTTTGACATCTTTAAAACCAAACCAAACAGGTTTATACCGGAA
>DYNO01000147.1 GCA_020721025.1 Thiomargarita sp.
TGAAGGATCGTATTTTTGAATGCGATGCTTGTGGGTTTGTGATTGATCGTGATTTGAACGCTGCAATTAATCTGAACAATTACTCTGCTTAAATTGTTTTTTTTGCTGTCAGTCCCGACAAGTTTCAGCGGGACTCTAATCGCCCGTCATAGTGACCGTAAGACTTGAGTAATCAAGCAGTTGCGAAAACAGTTTGATACGACGGGAGTATCACTGATAATCATTCTCTTTGTTAATGATTGTCAATGGTTTAGAAGCTGATGCAAATCGTTTCCCGCGGTGAAAACTTTTAAACCAAAACTTTGCAAGAAATTTTGCAAGATGAATTTGAATCGGCAAAACATAAGCCTGAAGGAATAGCAAAATGCGTGAAGAAATGCTTAAGTCTATTTTGAGTGAATTGAATGGTACATCAGCAGATATCGAAGCCTCCGCGATTATCTCGACCGATGGTTTGGTCATGGCGGCACTTCTCCCCAGTAGTATGGATGAAGACCGGATTGGGGCAATGGCAGCAGCAATGCTCTCATTGGGAGATCGCACTGCGCATGAGTTGGGGCGGGGTGAGTTAGAACAAGTTTTGATCAAGGGTGGGCGGGGTTATGTGTTGATGACTCATGCTGGACCAGAAACTGTGTTGAGTGTGGTGGCTAAAACTACAGCTAAACTAGGTTTAATTTTCCTAGATATCAAGCGTGCAGTTGAAGCTATTGGCAAGATAATGTAATTGAAACATTTTCTTATCTTCTCTCATACAGCGAGGTAGCAGCGTGGCGAGTAAAGCGTTTTTTATGATGCATCTTAATGACCACATACAATACCTGAAGAAAATGGAGGCTGCCCTCAAAGGGGAAAACAACTTTGAAGGAACAGATCACAAAATCTGTAAGTTAGGCTGTTGGCTTCATAAGGAAGGTAGTGTGGAAATTGCCGAGATGCACAACCTTAAGGCAAAAAAAGTTTTTGACAGTTTGTTTGAATCGCATCAACAATTTCACGAAGCCGGGCAACGGGCTCTTGATGCAAAAATTGCGGGGAACGACGACGTAGCACGGGCGGCAATGACGGAAATGTATCAACTGTCCGCGGTGCTCACCAATCGACTGCTCGACTTAGACAAACAAAGCTAACAAACAGGTTATCGGATGGCAAATAAAAATTAATGTTTGCTCACTTAAATTCATAAACGTCAAAATTGAAAAAAATCGTTTTGATGTTTATGTTTTACATCCGAATCAACCAAAAATCGTTTTTCGCACAGCAACAGAGATTTTAAAATTGGTAGAAAAATTGCTAGAATACAAATGAATAGATAACTTATTGACCATAAAATCTATTGGTTGTGATAACGACAGTAAGGACGATCCAACCCTGCCAATTTTCAGTGATTATTTCATTTGCATGAGAAAATTGCCCGTAACGAGTGATTGTTGAATTGGTTGTCAATCCCGACCAGTTACAGAGGGACTCTAATCACTCGCCATAGTGATGAAAGATTTGAGAAATCAAACAGTTGTGGCATTGTTTGCCCCGGCAAAAATAACTCTGATCATCATTGACATCCGCTTTGTTAATGATGGTGAGCGTTTTAGCAACTGCAAGCAACCCCACTCCAGCCACTCAATTACTGTGACACCCAGAATTCCATATAATTTTCAGATGTATCTCTAGCCAGTCACCATTTAAGTTATGAATCAACAAAATGCCCAATTATCCCACATTGCAACGATTGGTGTGGATAAGCAAACCATCAAAGTTTTAGAATTGGTGTTTCAAGTACCGGCAAAAGGTGCCTACACGTTGGTCGCCACACCACAACAAGCAGACGCGGTTATTTTTGATTTTGATTGTTTTAATGCAGAAACGCAATGGAAAACGTATCGTGAAAATCATCCAACGTTGCCGACTTTAATTTTATCGTTGCAAATCAAAGAGGTATCTGGAACAGTCTTCGTCCAAAAACCATTGCAAATAGAAAGAATCCTAAAAGGGCTTGCAACACTACAAGTTTTTCCAGAAATTGAGGTTGTCAAATCCGACCCCGCAAAGACTGAAAGTCAGCGAATTCATGATGTCAAACTGGCACAAGAATTAGCGATTGAAGAGAAAGAAAAAGCGATTCATGAATATTGTGGATATTTAGAAGATATCGACCCCAAAAATCATGATCAAGTTGAAAAAATTTATTACGAACCCAATAAATACCTACAAGGTTTCTTTGAAAAAGCCTATCAGATGAGTCAGGAACAGACCAGTGGTGGAATTTGGGTCGAAGGTTTGTCAGAACCGATTATTTTTCAAGGCGAAGAAAATGTGCTGGAATGCGCGGTCGGTTGGAACGAGCAGAAATTACGCACCATGACCCTGATGCCATTGACCAAAAAGTTACAATTAACTGCCATAGATGCGAAAGAAATCAAACAATTAGAATCGAAATATACATTTGCGAAATTGCCATTAGATAATTCACTGTGGAAAGTTGCCTTATGGACAGCGCGAGGACGGATTCCGCGTGGCACCAATTTACATCACCGCGTTGTGTTGGCAGAATGGCCTAATTTTACGCACCTCATCGTGACTCCTCATGCCCTCCAAATTACTGCACTGTGGTCGGCACGTCCCTGTTCACTGCTAGAAACCGCTCAACATTTGCATATTCAGCAACGTTATGTATTTTCTCTATTTAGTGCGACAACAGCCTTGAGATTAACCACGATTGACCGCAATAACCATGATTCAAATACTGATTTTTCCAAACATGCGAAACGCACCTTGTTACAACGCATTCTCGCACGCTTGCACAGTGAATAATCCTCATGGCAAATAATTACAAACTCATCTTCACCGGACCCTCAGGTGCTGGAAAATCAACAGCAATTGCTTCCCTCAGCGACATTCCGGTGGTGACGACTGAAGAAAAGTCCACCGATTTGATCCCCGGTGTTTACAAAAAAACGATCACAGTCGCATTAGATTATGGCATGATTCGATTAAAAAATGATGATAAAATTCATCTCTACGGCACCCCGGGTCAGGAACGTTTTAACTTCATGTGGGATATTTTGACGGAAGGCGGATTAGGGTTGATATTATTGCTCGATAATGCACGCACCGATCCTATTGAAGATATGCAATTTTTTTTAAAAGCATTTGCTGGATTTATTCAAAAAACTAAGGTGGTTATCGGCGTGACGCGTACCGATATGGCTCCGCAACCGAAATTGAAAGAATATCATCGCAAACTCAAAGAGATGGGGTTAAATTTACCGATATTTGCCGTCGATGCCCGGAGTCAACGGGAAGTTTCCTTGTTATTACAAGCATTACTGTATTCGCTCGACCCTGGATTATAAAAAAATCAATTTGTTGGACAGTTTCAAAATTTCACCATAAGATAAGGAGGCAGTTGTGCAAAGGGCATTTTTCATCAAACGGCTAAACGACCATATTCAATATATGAAAAAGATTAACGCAACTTTATCCGGCGAAGGCGACTTTTACGGCACCAAACATACCGAATGCAAATTGGGACAGTGGCTGTATGGGGATGGTATCAGGGAAGTTGAATCCCTTAACAGTGACCGGGCGAAAACCATTTTTGATAGTATTTTTGACCCGCATGAACGCTTTCATAATGTGAGTAAACGCGCCTTAGAGTGTAAATCTAGTAATGACGAAGATGGAATGCAAGCAGCGGTGACGGAAATGCACGTTTTGTCGAACACCATTTCACAAAAGCTTTTAGAATTAGACGATATCGCACTTAAATGTTAAATATCGCACACTTAGCGTTTATTCTGGTTATTTGTTGCGTTGGGCGGGGAGTGCACGCGGCTGAATATGAAGGAATTGTTGAATCAGTGTATGAAAATACCCTGTCCTTTGTCGAGCCGGGAGTCATTGCCGCGATCAAGGTGAAAATGGGCGACCGCGTTAAAAAAGGGCAAGTATTAGTGACTCAGGAAAGTAAAGCCTTAGAAAGTGAGCTTGCTGTGGCGAAGAATAAAAAACAGATGACAGCAAAATTATCGTTAGCTCAAGCGGTGCAAAAACAGAAAAAACAACAAGTTGATCGATTATTGGCATTGCAAACGGAAGGCATCGTCAAAATTTTTGAAGTAGAACAGGCAGAAAGTGAACTTGCCATCGCAACCGCAGAAATCCAAGTTATTCAAGAACATCAACAATTGTATGAACTGGAATATAAACAATTGCAAGCCAAACTGGAAGAGCGCACCTTACGCAGTCCAATAGAGGGAATTGTGACTCGAATTCACAAATCTGTAGCAGAATGGGTGGGCAATAATGATGCGCCAGTGTTGACAGTGGCAAATATGGATAAATTAAAAGTTGTGGTACATATTCCTACAGCACAAGCTCTGTCCCTTACGCCATCTCAAACGGTTGATGTGCGGTTTCCCAATTTAAAATTCGCTGCGATGACTGCGAGAATTGCTGTGTTCGCGCCCACAGTTGACGCAAGTAGTGATACCATTTCTGTGACAGTACGCTTTGACAATCCGGATAAAAAATTACGCAGTGGGGTTAAATGTTTGGTTTATATCACATCAATCCAGTAACAACGGTCAAAAATCGTGACTTTTCCTCATCTTGATTGCCGGGTGAAACCGTTCTTCGAGCAATTTTAATCACATTAACGCTGCAAAATTTCTTCCTACCACGTTTTAAGCACATTTGAACCCACTGCCAAAGCGATCATCAAAAATTTTTTGAATCCCAAGTTTAGTGTAAAATTACTCATTATATTCTCGCTTGTAGAATGCGTCTTTATAACACCCACCAAAAATACTTAACATGGTGATTCTCATGACATATCTCTTTCGTATTCTATTAATTTTATTTGGATATTTTCTGATTCTCCCGACTCACGCACAGGACACATTAAAAATTGTCGCCAGTGACGAATGGGGGGTTGAATTGGAATTGCAACTTGCCGTACCTCAAGTACAACTCACTGAATTAACAGGCGATGATCAACAATCTTATTTACGGTTGCAGATTGCTGACTGGTTTACGACCGATAAAGTGGGCTTTCCCGAACTGCCGCGTATTGCCACCTTGTTGCAAGTGCCTGAATCAGGTGAATTACATGCCACTGTGTTAACACAACAGGAACATCAGGCATTTGTCCCCGCCATTTATCCCGTACCCACTGTGACGCAACATTCTGGGCAAGGCGTTGAACAATTTACTAAAAATACTGCTGCCTATGCGATGCCCCAATTATATCCAGAGCAATTGATTGAAATTGAACCGCGGGAAATATGGCGGAATGTTCCAGTGGCGCGGATTAAAGTTCACCCATTTCGCTGGAATCCTCAAACGCGTGAATTACGTTATCTGACGCAACTGCGCTTTCGGATTGATTTTTCTCAGGCGTTGCCCCCTGCGGTTGAAAATCAACATGAACCACTGACTCCATTATTGCGCCGCGCCATTAACGGTTATACGCCGCGTCAAACCACCGTCAGAGAAAATGCCACTGCGCCCACTTCGAGCCTCTATCCGCAACGCTACAGTGTGCAAATGACGATTAAGGACACGGGCATGATTCGCCTAGGTTATGCCGATTTACTTGCCGCCGGACTGCCGGAGGCTTGCTTGCGACAAGGGCAATTTGTGATTCATTCCCAAGGGCAACAACTCATTCCGCAAATAGTGATGAATAACGGACGCACCTTTAGCGAAACCGACAGTTTAGAATTTTACGCCACCAGCTTGACGAATGCGTTTACTGACAACAACTTGTATCAGCTAGATTGTTGGCAATTTTCCGCAGCCACCGCGCAACCGACTTCAGCCAGTTTAACTCCGACCCGTTGGGGTAATTTTATCAATGGCGGTTTAACGGGTACATTTCCTCAAGTCACCACGTTTAATGAAACAATTCGGCTAGAAAAAGATTTAGAATTATGGGAAGAAACCCCCGGCGCACCGGCGAAAGACTTTGTATTTTGGAAAAAAATCACTGCCCCCGCGGTTCATGACATCACTTTTACATTGACCGCGCCCGTCGCCACTTCCACCTTGCCCGTTACCGTGAAAGTGATGCAACAAGGACGTACCACCGCTGAACCGTATCCCAATCATCACACGGCAGTTTTATTGAACGGGCAGACGTTGGGAGATTTCTTCTGGCACGCAGACGGAGCAGTGTTACAAACTTTGTCCACTGCTGCCAATAATTTAACCAATGGAAATAACAAGCTAACCATTAAATCGGTGGGCGATACCGGTGCGACGGTCGATGTGGTTTATTCCAATTGGGCGGAATTGACTTATGAACGTCAATTGGTTGCCAACAAATTACCCATGACATTTACCTTGCAAGGTGAGGGCAGACGACAAATCATTCTCAGTCAAATCAGTGCCCCAGCAGTACGTCTGTTTGATATCACTGACCCAGCGCATTTTAAAGAAGTGATCAATTACGGTTGGAATCCTGCGGACAAAACATTAATTTTTGAAGATGATATCAGCGTCAAAAAAACTTATTACCTATTGGCAAATACCCAATTTACCCAAGCGACCAATTTAAAAACGGTGGTAACCCATCAGTTACGTCAAATGAATCAAGGGGCAGATTACATTTTAATCACGCCAAAAGCCTTTGCTACCGCCGCCGCACCCTTGGTGACTCATCGCAACAATCAGGGTTTACGAGCGCAACTGGTGATTTTAGAAGATATTTATGACGAATTTGGTTATGGTTTCCCCGTGCCCCAAGCGATCAAAAATTTCCTCAGTTACGCCTATCAAAATTGGCAAGCTCCCGCCCCCAGTTACGTGGTGTTATTTGGCAATGCCTCATTAGATTATAAAAATATAGGGAAACATACCAAGGCGAACTTACTCCCGCCCTATGTGATTGCGACCGAATTTGGTTTGGCAGCGAATGAAAATTGGTACGTGAATGGCAATGACCGCCTGCCAGAAATGATGCTCGGACGGTTGCCGGCGGGAACAGCCAAGGAAGTCAGCACGATTGTGCGGAAAATCATCACCTATGAAACCACCCCCGCATTGCCAGATAAAATGCTATTTATTGCCGATAGTTACCCAGAATTTGACGATGCCAACAATCAAGTCGCGGCACTGGTTCCCCCGGCAATTACGGTCAACAAAGTGTATTTAGGGAAATATCCACAAACGACTGAGGGAGTCACGCAAGCCACCAATGACATTATTTCATATTTTGATCAGGGCATGAGCATGGTGCAATACATGGGACATGGCACGACAGTCTTATGGGCAAATACCAAACATCAACGCTTGTTTGAACCCAGTACCATTGACAAATTACAGCCAAATAATCAACCCACCTTCATTTCGGTGCTGAATTGCCTCAACGGTAATTTTATGGATACCATCAATCAAGCCCTAAGTTCGCAATTTGTTTTGGCAGAGGGTAGGGGAGCGATAGGTGTTTTTGCCCCGACCAGTTTAGGTTATTTACGGCAATATCAAATTGTGGATGGAGAGCTATTTAAATTATTGTTTACCGACAATGTGCGCGGGTTGGGGGAATTAACCACACAATCGAAAGTGCGAGCATTTACCCAAGGAGCACCGGCACATTTATTGGACACTTTGGTATTAATTGGCGATCCCGCCACCAAGCTGAAATTAGGCGTGTATTAAAACCCTGCGTTGCGTGCGACAGAACCCAATATTTTGAAATTTAAGTATTTCACGAGTCTGAACCGTCATGTCGTGCGCTAACGTATTCAAATCACAGCACTTTGCTTATGCCTCATACGTCTGAAAAAACAATCGTGACAAAAACAGCAAAACCGTTTTTAAAATGGGTAGGCGGCAAAAATCAATTATTAGAACAGTTTAACAACTACTATCCTGCGGAACTCAAAAATGGTGTTATCAAAAATTATGTCGAGCCGTTTTTAGGGGGCGGTGCAGTATTTTTCGATATTGCCCAAAAATTTAACATTGAGCGTGCCTATCTATCAGATATCAATCAAGATTTGATTCTGACCTACCAAGTGATTCAACAACAGCCGGATAATTTACTTGAACATCTTGCTCACTATCAAAAACGTTATGATCAAACTGAACAAGAACAACGCAATGAATTATTTTTGACCATGCGTACTGAGTTTAATGAGCAACGATTTGAGATTGATTATCAGAAGCTATCCGACCACGCAATATTACGAGTAGCGTTGTTGATTGCATTGAATAAAACATGTTTCAATGGCTTGTTTCGTTTGAATTCTAAAGGGGCGTTCAATGTGCCGATCCTAAAAAGTTATGAATTGTTCGGACAAGATGTGCGAATGATTCTCAC
>DYNO01000148.1:0-1345 GCA_020721025.1 Thiomargarita sp.
AAATAGAAACAGCTTAATCTACATGGCTTAAAGATGTCAAATCGGTTCTATAGTAGGAATTACGCATTTTTCTCGTTCCCATGCTTCAGAGGCTGTAAAAGAACCTCATTTTTTGGATTTTCGACAACGTAAAATCAACAACTTACAAGTCAAAAGTTGCCAACTTTAGGAGTTCTTTTACAGCCTCTCCAGCGTGGGAACGAGGAATTGATACGAAACTGCATCACTCCCTCTACACTTTGACACAAGAGACCACTATGTATAAATTGGTATTACTGCGACACGGCGAAAGTATTTGGAATAAAGAAAATCGTTTTACAGGTTGGACAGATGTTGATTTATCAGAAAAAGGGCGGGAAGAAGCCAAGCAAGCCGGTGAATTGTTGAAAAAAGAAGGCTATCTTTTTGATGTTGCCTATACTTCGGTGCTCAAGCGCGCCATTCGGACATTATGGTCAGTGCTGGATGAAATGGATTTGATGTGGATTCCAGTGCATCGGGATTGGCGGCTGAATGAACGACATTACGGCGCGTTACAAGGGCTGAATAAAGCAGAAACCGCGCAACAGCATGGCGAAGAGCAGGTCAAAATTTGGCGCAGAAGTTATGATATTCCACCTCCGGTATTGGAAAAGTCCGATTCACGCTATCCCGGCAATGATCCGCGTTATCAACAATTGAGTGAGCAAGAATTACCTCTCACCGAAAGTCTCAAAGAAACAGTGGCGCGCGTGATGCCGGCATGGAATGAAACCATCGCTCCCACAATCAAATCTGGCAAGAAGGTTATCATTGCAGCACATGGCAACAGTTTGCGTGCCTTGGTCAAATATTTGGATGATATTTCGGAAAGCGATATTTTGGGCTTGAATATTCCCACCGGTATGCCCCTCGTTTATGAATTGGATGCGGAGTTAAAACCTATCAAGCGTTATTACTTGGGGGATGAAGAATCCGTGAAAAAGGCAATGGAAGCGGTGGCTAATCAGGGTAAGGTCAAGTAATAGAAGCACCATGAGAATTTGTAAGATGCGCGCACGCGTTGAAATCTTACAAATTCGACTGAACTATCGGTCGTCAAACCTTTGGATAGTAAGGAAGTGTGTGATGAAGATGAAATTAATTGTGATTTTAATCGGATGTTTTGGGATACTGTGGGGCAATGTCGCGCGGGCTGAATCCCCATCTCCACCAAGTCAGCCGCAAAATTTACCTACTTGGTATCAAGCCCCTGTGCCTGATGCCCCCATTCGGCGGCGGGAAGCGGGATTGGTGGAAGAAGATGGCGGGGGAGTTTCACGGGGTGTCGCTCGTGGAGTCGCAAGAGGTGTCGCGCGGGGCGTAG
>DYNO01000148.1:1445-8314 GCA_020721025.1 Thiomargarita sp.
GGAGTTTCACGGGGTGTCGCTCGTGGAGTCGCAAGAGGTGTCGCGCGGGGCGTAGCTCGTGGAGTTGCCAGAGGTGTGGCGCGGGGTGTCGCTCGTGGAGTCGCCAGAGGTGTCGCTCGGGGCGTGGCTCGTGGAGTCGCAAGAGGTGTCGCTCGGGGCGTGGCTCGTGGAGTCGCAAGAGGTGTGGCGCGGGGTGTGGCTCGTGGCGTTGCAAGAGGGGTCGCGCGGGGTGTGGCTCGTGGAGTCGCAAGAGGGGTAGCTCGTGGAGTTGCGAGAGGTGTGGCTCGTGGTGCGGCAGGAACTGAAGAAAAAGAAACCCATCATGAAGCATCTCAAGGATTACCGTTTCCTCAAATTATCGCCGCTTTCGCCCCCCAACAAACAGGATTAACGGTCAATCCACAACCGCGATTATATTGGTATTTATCTTCAGATTGGGATTGGGAAATCGAATTTACTCTCAATGAAGTGGGCGCGCCAGAACCGTTGTTAGAATTGACGCTGGGGCTGCCACCGGATAAAGATCGACATCTGGCAGGTTTTCATTCGCTTAACTTGGCGGATTACGACATTCGCTTGGAAAAAGATAAAGAATATGAATGGTTTATTGCGATTGTGCCCGATCCGATGGAGCGTTCCGGCGATTTGGTGACCAGTGCCACGATTCGCCTTGTCGATCCGCCCAAAGATTTAACGCAACAATTGGCATCGGTTGCTGAAGTAGCGCATTATCAGGTTTATGCTAAAAATGGTTTATGGTATGAAGCCGCTGACGCATTATCGCAACAAATTGAGAAAAATCCGCAAGATAATACATTACGTTTGCAACGTGCGGCTTTGAATCAACAGGTGAAAATGCACAAGGTAGCAATTTTTGACAATCCCAGTTTGAAACCAAATTAGATCATGCTCAATCAACCTGTCAGGTTTCTACAGCCTAACAGGTTCAAAATAACCAATTTTCCAACGCTGAGAAATGGTTCAAATTATTTGACTGTAACAACTAACGGTTGCGGACTGTAAGTAATTGCGCCATCCGAAGTGCGATACGCGGCATAGACGAAATATTTGCCTGCCAAGGGTAATTTACGTTGTCCCAATTTGATGGTCATGGTCTTTTTCAAAACCACCTTAGTTCTAAACGGTTCAGTCAGTTGTGCCATCCATACATCTGGTGTGGCATACAAATTCACGGTCGTGAGCTTATTTTTGGAATTGACATTATTAAAAATCGCATCTCCACCATCATGAGGGAGTGTGTTGTCACTGCCAATCACCAGTAAAAATTCAACCGCCTTGCCCACATCGGCATCATCCAGCGTGATCTTGGTTTCAAAAAACACCGTCTGAATCCGAGAAGCATCTACTGTCGCAGTAAATTTTTTCCCATCCAACGACAATCCGCCAGCAAATGTCGCGGTCGCGGTGAACATCTTGCCTTGAGCATCAACCGTAATCGCTTCAACTTGCACATCTTCTGCCCATACGCTCATGGATAAACTGAGCATCATTAACATACCAACGAGTTTTATCATCTTAAACTCTCCAAAGTTGATCATTGATGTCATCCGAAGAAATAACGCAGTTTGAATCCAGAATTGTTTCATCGCAAACCACATTACACCTTAAGTTTAGACTAAAAAAACTAAAAGCGTTTGCCAATTCCGATCCCGAATACCCACGGATTGATATCAACATCGGTATTGACATTACCTAACGCTTGACTTGAAAAGGTTGCCGTGGTGCCGATACGCATGTATTTGACATCCAAGTTAAAAAACAAATTGTTGCCCAAATCGTAATCCATCCCCACCTGTCCCACCAAACCAAAAGAGGAATCTAACTTCAGGTTAGAAATGGTATTGCCGCCGTTAAATGCGTTATCCAACGAACTGGTTGATTTTTCATCGAAAAAATAGGTGTAGTTGAATCCCAATCCAGCATACGGACGGATTTTCTGATCGGGTGAAAAGTGGTATTGCAAAATCAGGGCGGGGGGAAGCACACGCGTTTCTGCAATCGTTCCCAAGGGTGCAAGCACCGAACCTTTACCCACAATATCATGTTTGGAACTGGTATCCAGCAGTAATTCCGCCCCCCAGTTTTTGGTAAGCATGTAAGTAAAATCAATGTCTAACGACCACGAATCATCGACATCCAACTCGGTGTTGGCAACTGTTCCCCCGGTTTTATCAGAAAAAATGTCCTCACTACTGGCAGCCGGACGAATGCTAATTGCCCGTCCCCGAATCAACCAATCGCCCGCATCCAAGGCAAATATTGCGGAAGAACTGAGGCTTAGGCACACAGCTAACAGGGTTTGCCAGAAAAATTTTGGTGTTTTCATCGTAGTAACTCCTTGTTAAAAATATTGAATGGCGTTATTTTTGTTTTTTACTAACTCATTGATACTCAAGAGGTAGTGCGATAATAACGATGACGAATGGTCAAATGATTTCAGTGACAACCGATTGATTAAACAGATAACTGTTCACTATCCAGTCAGCGATTTGCTTTTCATGCTCTATCGGTCACTGCCGCTAATTATACCGATAAACTGTTCAATAGCATACGTTTTTTTTGAAACCAATTGTAAATCTTAATTTTTGCTTAATTTCAGCTTAATATACCACATAAACCAACCAATTAACAGCCCCAGTCCCGCACCGACTAAAACTTGGCTAGGAAAATGTTTTATCAGATAAACTCTTGAAATTGCGACGAATATAGCGATAATGAACAATGCAATATGCCAATTACGCCAAGAGGTCGTGAGGGTAATGAACAGGGCAACAGCAAAAAAATTTAACGCATGGTTAGAAGGCATTCCTGTTAAGGCGGCACCACACGGTTCGATCCATGAATATTGTGATGATAAACTGAAACAAGGGCGCGGTTGAGCGAAGAATGTTTTTAATAATTGCCCTATGCTGTCACTGAGTGCAATGGTTAATCCGAGCCATCCTATTGATTTAATTTTATTTTCTTGGTCATACCGAACAAATTGGTAAATAAGCAACAATAGCAATGGAAAGGCAAACGTCGCCCGATCTGATAACCAATTGAAAAAAATATCAAGCCACGGATGTGTTACGTGGAGTTGTATTGCAATGAGCAACCATTCATCAAATGACATAGGATATTTTCCAGTTGAATCAATAGGATAACTAATAAATTCATCAGTTCAACTCAGGAACGAGAAAAAATTCAGTGACAAAAACTTAAGATTACCAGTGAATACTTTTGAATAACAACAGGATAGCAACAAAATTCAAGATAACTGATAATGATCCTGTTCGTAACATTTTTTCGTGCCATGATAACGCAATGATAAATAAGAAAAATGAAATAAAAAGAGCAGCGATAACAACAATATTTCCGATCATAGCCATTGCCTCCCAACCACAACAGTTTGCAAATTAGCTTCAAGCACCGCCAATCCAATCTGTGAAATTCCTGCTTTTTGCAACAATGCCAACACGTTAGCAATTTTCTGATAAGTCACTTGCTTATCCACGTAAAGATGAATTGTCGGTTTTGGTTGTCGTTGTGACCATTGCTGCAAATATGTATTCAATGTCATTTCGCTCAACTCGATTTCGTTGAAAAATAAACGATTTTTCGCATCCAAAGTTAAATTTATCGTGGTTGGCGGGGCAATCATGGTTGAAGTAGTCACTTCGGGCAATGTCACCTGCAACAGATGGGGCGTGAACAACGGCGCAGTGATCATGAAAATAATCAATAAAACCAACATTACATCGACCAAAGGAATGATATTCATTTCTGCCAATGGCTGATAGGGCGAATCTAATTCTTCTTCATTCATCACGAATCTTTTCCTTTAAAATCAAAAAAATATGCAACTGATGCCCAAAATTATCCAACCGATTCAAAAAAACTCGATGTAACCGCAATAACGCGTTATAACCCAATGCCGCCGGAATCGCAACCGCCAATCCCATTGCTGTCAAAATCAACGCATTACCAATGGGTGGCGCAATCACATTCAAACTAACCGCGTGACTTCCGCCTAACCCTTTGAGCACCATATAGATTTCTAACACCGTTCCCAACAATCCCAAAAACGGCGCGGTACTGCCAATGCTCGCCAACCAATTTAAACCCGTTTCCAAACGAATTTTTTCCTGTTGCAATTCCATGCGTAGCGTCCGAATAATCCACTCAGAAACTTGTATTTTCTCAGGATACGTTGCCAACGTCGCTTGCGTTCGCTCAAATACCGTTGCAAAGGGATTGCTGAAAAATGAACGCGGTGGTGCAGCTAACTGGTTATTTTGCTTGATTTGTTCTGATAAAAATTGTTGCCAACGTCGGGCTTGATGAAAAAGTAAGAAAAACTGCGCTATTTTCCGAAAAATAAGATACCAACTGATAATCGACATCACGATTAATAATATCACAATAAACGCGCTGATCGGATTCATCTGTGTAAAAAATAACGTATTCTGCCAATTGACTAAAATATCTTGAAAAAACTGTGTAAAATCCATAAATTACTCTTCATCTAATCGAAAAACGATGGGAACGATGGTAGTTGCGGCAATTGCTTTATCGCCTTGTTTTGCTGGAATAAATTGCCATTGTTTCACAGCCTGTAACGCTGCCATATCCAAACGTGGATAGCCACAAGAATGTTTGATTTGGGCTCGACTGACTTGACCGCGGGAATCGACATGAACCAAAAGTTGTACGGTGCCTTGTTCCTCTAATTGTTGCGAAATTTCTGGATAGTGGGGTTTGGGATTGTGCAAATACGCGGCGCGATGATTGGGTGGAACATAAACTTGAGATTGATTGACATTGGCAGTTGCCTGACCGGTTGTTTTACCAGCAGAACTGGGTGCTAAAGTTGCATTTTTAGCTATCGACGACCCCTGTGAGCCAGTTGCCCGTTCAGTTGACAAAATAGCTGAAGTTGGTGCTGCCACTTTTTCCACTTGAGAAGATGAGGTTGCAACAACTTTCGCTTCTGTCTTTGTCACGACGGGCGACGTGGATTTGACCGCAGTGACAGATTTTTCTGCCACCACGGGTTTTTCTGATTGAACCGCGGGTTTCTTCACTTTTGCTAGAGGCGCGGGTGGATTTTTTTGAACCGGCGCGTTGGTTTTTTGAACTTTCGGTGACGATAGCGGTTTTTCCCTCTGAGTTGATGAAATCGGCAATTTTTTTAATTTTTCTCGTTGTTTTACCTCAGTTTTTGGCGACATCGTTTTCACATCCGATTTTTTATCAGGGGCAGCCATTGGCAAGAGCGGGGCGGGCGGAATCGTTGCAACGAAATGTATCATGACCGGCGGAATTGTAGTTAATTTGATGGCGACCGGTTGCTCAGAAAAATAGTTAAGCCATTGTTTAACGAAGCCAAAATGCAGCATCATGAGTAGAAAAATGAAGGATAACTTGGATAGAATAACAAGATATTTCATGATGCAGAGTTAAGCAGTGGTTGAGAGTAATTTAGTTGAAAAATGGGAAGATATTGAGCGTAAAAATTCAAATTCAATCGTATTTGAAATAGGCAACAATAAATTACATTTACGCAATCCAACTTCATAAAATGACGATGCGGTCGCTTTTTATCAAATAAAACAAAGAGTTCCTCGTTCCAATGCGCCGCGTTGGAATGCCGTCCAGACGCGCCAGCGTCAAGAGTCATGATTTCTAACTGAGTGCTTTTTATCATGTTGATAGAAAACTATTTCCATATTAAAACAAAGAGATGGATACAAATTGTTGAACTCAAATTTGAACCGGTGACGCTGGCGCGTCTGGACTGCATTCCCACGCCGGCGCATGGGAACGAGAATCTATAAAATTTACAGAGAGTTAAGAAACTCAATCAATGCCGCTCGGTCTGTTTTAGATAGTTTTTTCACAGCTTCTTTTGAGATTTTTGCTTCGCCATCATGCCACAAAATCGCTTCCAATACATTACGCGCCCGTCCATCATGCAGCAAGGTGCTGTGTCCATTGATTTTTTCAATCAAACCCATGCCCCATAATGGAGGTGTGCGCCACTCTTGACCCGTTGCTTCATAATCCGGGCGACCGTCCGCCAATTGCGTCCCCATGTCGTGCAACAATAAATCAGTATAAGGATGAATAGGTTGATGGGCTAATGCAGGTAATTGTGGAAATTCTCCCGTAGTGAGCGTCGGTGTATGACACGCGTCACATTTCAATTGCGAAAATAGTTGTTCTCCTGCTTTCACTTGTGGATCATCTGCGTTTCGACGGGATGGCACAGCGAGCGCGAAGTGATAAAATGTAATACTTTCCAATTGTTGCGCCGATAATTCCGGTTGCCCACCAGACACCGCGTGACGACAAGCCGATTGTGCTTCCGTGCAATTTTCAGTGGGAAATAAATGAGATGTGATTCCCAAATCTCCGATGAATGCACCTGCTATTTGTTGGGCAACATTCGGCTGATTCGCTTTCCAACTAAATCGTCCTAAAACAGTCGCTTGCGTCTGCACATCCCACACTCAATTCACGCGCCCAGAAATGCCGTCATGATTTTTATCCTCTGGGTCAGCTAAGGACAATAAGGTTGCTTGATCAATCGCTTCCAATAAACCCAATCCAAAAATGGGCGGTGCAACCCGTGGCGAAGTTAAGGTATTTTTGTCAATTTCGCCAAAATTCAATTCCACAAATTCGATTGTAGGTTGACGCAATTTGACCACTTCCCCGTCCGCCAATGTTTCGGTAACTTCTTGATATTGAATGCGCGCACGTCCCTCACCGGGCACCTTGGGAATCCCGTGTTCATTCAGTTGATCGCCATATAGAACCGATTTGACATCTTTAAGCCATGTAGATTAAGCTGTTTCTATTTT
>DYNO01000149.1 GCA_020721025.1 Thiomargarita sp.
TGTGATTGATCGTGATGTAAATGCCGCAATTAATCTGAACAACTACGCTGCTTAAATTGTTTTTTTGCTGTCAGTCCCGACAAGCTTCAGCGGGACTCTAATCGCCCGTCATAGTAACCGTAAGACTTGAGTCATCAAGCAGTTGCGAAAATAGTTTGATACGACGGGAATATCACTGATAATCATTCTCATTATCATTGTTAATCATTGTCAATGGTTTAGAAGCTGCTTTATGAAACGCATCAAGATGTGGATTGTTTATCATTCGTGGTTATGAGAAAAATGAATATTATGAATGTATTAAGTTTTGACCAACACTTTAGTCAAGCTGGATTTTGTCAACTACAGATTCACTTGATTAAAAGCGAAATCATGGTCATCCAAAAATCCTAAGAATCATGGTTCAGACATTCTGTAAATTCTGATTCAGACCAATTATTCAACTCAAAACTAGGAAATTATCATGTCAAATATCGTGTCAAATAATGGAACTAAAGATAAAGGCGAAACTAACCGTAGAATTAACTCGGCTCGTGATATTTTAGTCGGAAAAATCCCCGATCCGAAGGCGCAAGTTGAGCAAATCACCACTGCGTTGATTTATAAATTTATGGATGATATGGATCGCAGTTCTGAGGAAGTGGGCGGCAATGCTTCGTTTATTGTTGGGGAATTAGAGCCATATCGCTGGAGTCGCTTGATGAGCAAGGAAATTGGCGGCACGGAGCGGTTGCATCTTTATAGCGAAGCCTTGATAAAATTCAGTCAATCGAAGCAAATTCCAGAAATTTTTAGAAAAATCTTTAAAGATGCGTTTTTGCCCTACCGTGACCCAGAAATTTTAAATTTGTTTTTGAAAGAAATCGACTGGTTTGATTATGATCACAGCGAAAATTTGGGCGATGCGTTTGAATATTTATTGAATATCATGGGTTCGCAAGGCGATGCGGGACAGTTTCGCACACCGCGCCATATTATTGATTTTATTGTCGATGTAGTGAAGCCGCGCAAAACAGACAAAATTCTTGATCCTGCGTGTGGGACGGCGGGCTTTTTAATCAGTGCGTTTAAATTTATTCAGAAAAATGAGACGTTAGCGGCAGAGGATAAATTGCAGTTGGCAAAAAATTTTGTTGGCTACGACATCAGTCCGGACATGGTGCGCTTGAGTTTGGTGAATTTGTACTTGCATGATTTCAAAGAGCCAGAAATTCATGAATATGATACGTTGACCAGCGAAAAGTTTTGGAATGAGCGTTTTGATGTGATTTTGGCAAATCCGCCGTTTATGACTCCAAAAGGGGGGATTCGTCCGCATGAAAAATTTGCAGTGCAGGCGAAACGTTCAGAAGTGTTATTTGTTGATTATATTGCAGAACATCTGACATTGAACGGGCGCGGCGGGGTGATTGTGCCAGAAGGGATTATTTTTCAATCGGCAAAGGCGTATCAAGCGTTGCGTAAGATGTTGATTGAGGATAACTTTTTGTGGGCGGTGGTGAGTTTGCCGTCTGGAATCTTTCAACCGTACAGCGGCGTGAAAACTTCAGTTTTGTTATTTGATCGAACCTTTGCGAAACAACAAGATAGCATTCTATTTGTCAAAATTGAGAACGATGGCTTGAGTTTTAGCGCGCAACGGCGTGAAAGTGCAAAAAATGATTTGCCGCAGGCGTTAAAATTGTTGGCGGCTTTTCAGCGCGGCGAGACGGTTGATGATCCGTTGGCGTTGGTGGTTACTAAGGCGAAAATTGCTGAATCTGGCGATTTTAATTTGACTGGAGAGCGTTATCGTGAGTCTAAAGTGCATCATTCTGCGTTTCCAATGGTGAGACTGGGAGATATTTGTGAGATTTTCATAGATGGGGATTGGATAGAAACTAAGGATCAGTCTGAAAACGGAATTAGACTAATTCAAACAGGAAATATTGGAGAAGGATGTTTTTTAGATAAAGGGGAAAAAGCACGATTTATTTCAGAAGAAACTTTTAATAAATTAAATTGTAAAGAAGTATTTGAAAATGATTTGCTGGTTTCAAGACTACCTGAGCCAGTAGGTAGAACATGTTTAGTTCCGAAAATGAACCAGAAATTAATCACTGCTGTTGATTGTACGATAGTTAGGGCAAAACCACAAATTGTTTTGCAGAAGTATCTATTGTACGTGATGAATTCTGAAAAATACTTTGAAAAGATTTTTACGTTTTTGACAGGAGCAAGTCGTCAACGAATTAGTAGAAAGAATCTTGAATCAATAGAAATTCCACTTCCACCCCTAGAAATCCAAAATGCGATTGTTGCTGAAATTGAGCAATGGCAAAAAGTGATTGATGGGGCAAAACAGGTTGTCGCGCACTATCGTCCTACTTTTTCGATTAATCCTGAGTGGGAAGTTGTGAAACTGGGAGATGTAATAACGCTTCAACGCGGATATGATTTACCTAAACAAGAATGGCGTTCTGGAAAATATCCAATTATTGGTTCTAACGGAATTATAGGATATCATGATTGTTATAAGGAAGTTGGACCCGGTGTTGTGACAGGACGTAGCGGAACAATTGGAAAAGTGCATTTTGTAGAAACTGATTATTATTGGCCCCATAATACATCTTTATTTGTTAAAGATTTCAAAGGTAATGAACCGAAATTTGTGCAGTTTCTACTTGAATCGGTAGATTTAAAATCACTTGGCGAAAGCACATCGGCTGTTCCATCACTTGATCGTAAAAACGCCCATAGAATTAACGTAAGTTTGCCACCGCTATCTGAGCAAAAAGCCATTGTTGCCGAACTCGAAAAAGAACGGGCGGCGGTGGATGCGTGCAAACAACTCATTGCCCAATTTGAAGCGAAGATCAAGGCAAAAATTGCAACTGTTTGGGAAAGTGATAAAAAAACATACTAGGCTTGCCAAATAACTATTCCAGCATGTTGACTTTAATTCTGCAAGTGGTTTATGATTGAAGCCGATTATTTTAAAAAAGTTGAGCATCATGTAACAGTTGCGCTAAAATAGCGAATCTACCACTTTTGATGCGATGGTTATGGAATTCTCACTATTGATATTGCTTGTTGCCGTCGGGAGCCCGTTGTTGTCTAGCGCGGTATCACTGGGGGCAAATCATTCTGCTCGTATCCGATTATTATCGTTCATATTTCTCGGTATTTCTGGAGTCGCTGCGATAGTCAGTGGCATGACCGTCTTGATTGATAATAGCCTCATCCAACAACAACTTGGTCTCGGTTTACCGTGGTTAGCGTGGCATTTACGTTTAGATGCACTTTCGGGATTTTTCTTCGTCATCGTTGGCATCGTAACCTTTGCCGTGAGTTTTTACGCGCCCGGCTATGTCAAAGAATTTGAACATTCTCCTTATCCGCTCTCAGTGCTTGGCGTATTCACCGGTTTATTCATCACGGGAATGCTATTAGTTTTACTGGCAGATGACGCATATACTTTCATGGTTGCTTGGGAATTGATGTCGTTATCCAGCTATTTCCTCGTTGCTTATCAACACGGCAGTTCTCACAATCGACGAGCCGCATTTTTATACCTACTGATGGCACACGTTGGCGGACTGGCAATTTTACTTGCATTCAGCGTTCTTGCCAATGCGGGCGGAGGATTTACTTTTGATGCCATACGCAGTGCCAATATTTCGCTGACTTGGGCAAGTATCGCATTTGGTTTGGGATTATTTGGATTTGGAATGAAAGCCGGATTGACTCCATTACACGCATGGTTGCCCGAAGCTCATCCCGCAGCACCCTCCCATATTTCTGCATTGATGAGTGGAGTCATGTTAAAAGTGGCTATCTACGGATTGATTCGCTTGATTTTTGACCTGCTCGGTACCGCACACTTGCATTGGAGCTGGGGATTTGTGTTATTGTCGATGGGAGGCAGTTCCGCCGTATTGGGCATCATGTACGCCTTGGTGCAAAATGATTTGAAAAAGTTACTCGCCTACTCTTCCATTGAAAATATTGGCATCATCTGCATGGGGTTGGGATTAAGTATTTTATTCACTGCCCATCATTACACTGTGTTAGGTTCGCTTGCGATGATTGCCACGCTATTTCATGCTTTAAATCATGCCCTGTTCAAAAGTTTACTCTTCCTCAGTGCTGGCGCAGTATTACATGCCACCCATGAGCAAAATTTAGAACAGATGGGCGGATTGATCCACCGGATGCCGTTGACTGCATTCTTTTTTCTCATCGGTGCCTTGTCCATTTCTGCCCTGCCACCCTTCAACGGATTTGCTTCAGAATGGTTGATTTTTCAAGCTGCCCTGCAAACTCCTCATTTAGAAAGTGGCGTATTGCGTGCGATGATTCCCTTCAGTGCTGCCCTGTTAGCGTTCACCAGTGCATTGTCTGCCAGTTGTTTCGTCAAAGTTTACGGGGTCGCGTTCCTCGGTCAATCTCGCACTCGTCATGTTCGCCAAGCGCGGGAAAGTAGTTTGGGAATGAACACCGCTCAAGCGATTCTTGCTGCTGCGTGTTTATTATTGGGCATTTTTCCCTCTCATGTCGTGATGGTGATTGAGCGAGTTCCACAGAATTTGTTAGGAAAGGGATTGCCCAGTGCCTATGCTGAAGGTTGGATTTGGCTGACTCCCATTTCCGCAGCAACCGCTTCCTACGCCGCGCCACTGGTACTCATTTCCATCATTGCTGTCTTTGGATTAAGTTACATCTTGCTTCACGTCAAGCATGACAATTGGCGACTTTCGCCCCCGTGGGATTGCGGATTTGGTCCCCTGAGTAATCGGATGCAATACACTTCTACCTCGTTTGCCCAACCGTTGCGCCGCATTTTCAGCCCCTTGTGGCAAACCGAAGAGAAAATTGAAGAAACCCAAAATGCCACATTGCAACGCACCCATTTGTACTATCAACTGCAACTCCTAGATCGCTCGTGGGCAACTCTTTATCAACCCATTGCACAGGGAGTCATGAGTGTGGCGCGCCGTTTAGCCTACATTCAAACGGGTAACATTCGCACCTACCTTGCCTATTCATTTTTCACGTTACTTATCTTACTTTGGCTGATCACATGACCTTTCCATTGCAACTCACGATATTACGAATTCTGTTGATTCCCGTTTTCATTGTCACATTTTATCTGCCCACGCCTTGGAATCACGAAGTGACCACTGGCATTTTTATTATCGCCGCGCTGACTGACTGGTTTGATGGTTATTTAGCCCGGCGGTGGCGCGTGACGACCGCATTTGGTGCGTTTCTTGACCCGGTCGCGGATAAATTATTGGTCGCAACCGCGTTGATTTTATTGCTACAAACCCACACTCATATCGGCTTCGTCCTCGCGACCCTGATAATTATTGGGAGAGAGATTGTTATTTCTGCGCTACGGGAATGGATGGCAACCTGTGGACAACGGGAACGAGTCGCGGTGTCATGGTTAGGAAAGGCGAAAACGATGATGCAGATGATTGCATTGACTTTGTTGCTTTATCATCAACCGATCTTGGGATGGGATATTGAGCAAATCGGCATGATCAGTTTATATATTGCCGCGTTCCTCACCCTCTGGTCAATGTGGGTGTATTTGCGCGCCGCCTTGCCGACTTTATTGTCTCAATCGGGCGTAAGTTAGGGAAGTTTTAAGCTCAATCGGATGGAACTTTAAAAACGATAACCGATTTCGATAAAGTAGTTGATTCCCGGCATGGGCAAATCATAAGGTATTTTAATCATGCCACTCTCATCTGGACCGTGCGTTGGTTCACGGACATCTGCATCGAATAAGTTACGGACAGCAAAAGAGAAATTCCAAGGTGATTTGGATTTGGCATAATGCAGCGATAAATCGACGTTGAAATAATCGCTGACTGGTTGCCGTGGATCATTGGCAGCCCGGCGACGGTCTAAAATTCCATTGGCTTGCGTGCTGAGTTCCCAATTAGGAGATATGCGCCAATCAACCCGGAAATAAATGTCTTGCAAGGGAACATTCGCAACCGTTTGTTGTTCCTGATCTTCAGCTCGTTGATATGAATAACTACCGGCGAAAGCCCAATCTTCACCAAATAACCACCCGCCTTCTACGATAAAACCCTTGCCTTTCTGCGAACCGGCATTTTGAGCGAGATAAACTTGCGCGGTTTTGTCTTGCACAAACAAGATTTTATCAGTCAATCGGTAAGTAAACACGTTTGCGCCAATGTGCCATTTTTGATTTGGGCGATAATCGACAGCGGCTTCTAAAGTTTGAATATGCTCAGGTTTCACATTCGGATTGCCCAATGCCACCGGATTATTGGCTTGATACAATTCTTGAAAGGAAGGGGCGCGAAATGCTTTACCATACAGAAACTTGGTCGTTAAACTGGGCGTGGTTTGCCACACTAAACCCACACGCGGATTGAATGCAGAACCAAAATCAGAGGAACTGTCGTAACGTATTCCCGTGGTTAATTCCCATTGCGGATTGATTTCCCAAATGTCTTGCGCGAACAATTGCCAGTTTTTCCGCTTACCGGGGGATAAGAATGTTGCAGATGTCCCGCTGATATCCGTCAGTTCAACCGCAGGAGGAATGGCTTGACCTGTTTTGGGATTGATGCCAAAGTTGCGTTTATCTGTCACTTTGTAAAGATTGCCATGACGATAACCCATGCCGAGCCGGAGTTCGTGATGTTGGATACCTTTATAAATCCCTGAAATATCAAAATAAGCATGACGTTCCGAAACATCGGTTGCACCACGCATCCCGTCAGGAAATGCCCCATTAAATGCACCCGCGGGATAAATTATAAAATCTCGTTCTATCATGTAAGCTACATCGCTGTAACTGACGCGCGCAGTGACATCCCAATTTTTGGTCAATTTTTCATTGTGATATGTCAAATCGGTGTAAAGCCGTTCACTGCGATAATTGCCTTCTGGGTCAAGTGATTGAGCCACTCCCGCCCCCAAACCGATGCGATTACGTTGTTGATACAGGGTATGGAATTTCCAATGATTCTTTTCTAAATTCAAATTGATATCCCAATTCCGCTGCGACAAATTCACTCCTCCGGGAACAAGTGATGCGTGGGTGTTAAACAACTTATCGTATTGAGTTTGTGCATCTTCTGCCACAATTTCCTGTTGCCCACGCGTATCATGATAATCGACGGTTAAACCGATGCCAATTCCCGCATATTCCCCGCCATGTCGTACCCACGCGTCCCGTTGTTCAAAACTACCGATACGCATTCCCGTTTCGGTGCCCTCGATGTCCGCGGCTTTTTTGGTAATAATATTAATCACTCCCGCCAACGCGTCTGCACCATAAACTATCGCTGATGCCGGTCCGCGAATCACTTCAATCCGCTCGATTGCTGTGGTGGACATTCCGCCATATCCCATGAGAATACGTCCGCCGGTGTATAACGTATTGATTGGGATACCATCGAGCAACACCAAAGTTTCCGGGTTATAAATCGAATAGATTCCCCCTAAACTGTAAATTGGATTGTAATAACTGACCGAACTTCTCGCGACGTGCAATCCCGGCACAGTTTCCAGCACATCATCAATATCAGTCGCTGCGGTTTTTTCAATATCTTCAGCGGTAATGATACTGACAATCGCCGGAGCGCGGGCTGCCGATTGTTTTTTACCGGTCGCAATGGAAACTTCGGGGATTGCCGTCACTTGCATTAATTCAGTGAGAGATAATTTCTTCAATTTATCAATGCTGAGTATCTCTAGTTTTTCATCTGGGGCAGCCATGATACCGATTGAATTCAGTGTGATTGCCAAACTCAAAAGGATGTAACTTAAGATTTTGATATGAATATTCATCGTCGCTCCAAAAATATCATGATACGAACACGTTGTAGAATTTTCGTCACTACATTGCTTAAATGTATAAATATATTTATTTTTCAATCTATTCGGAATGAATGTTCACCATCCAATTTTATGACGGACTACAGATAAATTTCAACAGTGGCATCCAGTTCACAAGTCACTACATTTTACTGTATTTGTTCACCCATGCCATCCCCAATCGACATTTTGGATGCTCACATTGCTGAGGAATGATGAAAAGCTGATTTCAACGGGTTTGCTGGAAACCCGACAGGTTTCAATTTTCTTTTTATAGTGTTCCTAAATGATGTATAGGGAGATATGTAAGAAGAAAGGGGATATAAT
>DYNO01000015.1:0-3354 GCA_020721025.1 Thiomargarita sp.
GAGCAACAATTTTTCATCAAGATGATAAAAAGCAATCAGTTAGAAATCATCACGCGTGACGCTGGAGCGTCTGGGCTGCATTCCAACGCGGAGCATTGGAACGAGGAACTCTTTGTTTTATTTAATAAAAAATTACTATATTGTCATTTTGTCATTTTGTAAAGTTTTATTGCTTAAAATCAGATAACATAACTATTTTTGTGTCGCAATTCCTTAAGTCAATGGCTTTGACGCGGCGCACGGGAACGAGAAATCTACTCTAAACGGGTCAATTTCTCTCATTTCAATCGGTCGGTAAGATAAATATTTCCAACAGTTTGATTTTACATCGTTAGGCGTGGTCGTGCACACGGTTAAAGCAAGCAATGACGCGCCTGTTCATACACCCGACGGTCGCCGGCAGCAATCACCCGCCCATCAGAATGCAATCCCAACGGTTGCCCCACCCAATCTGTCAATATTCCCCCCGCGCTGTCAATCACTGGTACCAACGCACAATAATCATACGGCGATAACGAGGCTTCAATCACCAAATCCACAAATCCCATCGACAATAACGCATACGCATAACAATCCGCTCCATACAGCGTGTGTTTTGTCGCCACTCGAACCCGCTCAAACGCCGCTCGATCCGCCCCTTGAAACATCTCCGGCGAAGTCGCATACAGCAACGCATGGCGCAAATTATCGCAGGGACGCACCGTCACCGTTTCGCCGTTAAACGTCGCAGGCAAGCCCGTCCCGCCCATCCAACGCTCTTGCAGAATCGGTTGATTAATCACACCTAATACAGGTTGACCATGATGCAACAACGCGATCAATGTGCCAAAAGTTGCCTTACCCGTGATAAAAGATTTCGTGCCATCAATCGGATCAAGCACCCACACAAATTCGGCATCACTTGCAATCACTCCCATTTCTTCGCCATAAATGCCATGCGTGGGAAAACGCTGTAAAATCAACTCTCGCATTACCTGTTCCGCCGCCCGATCTGCAATTGTCACGGGACTGGCATCGGCTTTATCATCCACAATCAATTTGCGACGAAAATAACCGCGAATCACTTCAGCACTGGCATCGGCAAGTTGATGAGCCAATTCAATCATTTGAGAAGATAAAGAGGGAAGCATATCAAACCTTTGATAATTAAAATTGATGAGGAACTGCCAGAGCCTGACCCATTGATCACAGTCATTTTTATTGTAACACACGGTTCATCGCAATGCGTCAGATGATTGACACAACCCACGTCCGCTCAATACAATGTCAACCAAGTTATGCACATTTCTTGCTATAGTGTGATTCAATCTCAGCCCTGACTGTATTTAAGCTATGTCATTCATTTCAAAGTTATTTAATCAAACACTCCCCACGGACAGCCCTGTCGTGATGTCATTACAAGGACTGCGTTCGCCTGCGATAAATTTTGCGCGCTTTGTGCTCGGCATTGACAATGTGCATATCGACATCTATTTAAGCAAAAATTTCATGCAACACGCGGAAAATGCCATTCAAGCATTACTTCCAGATTACTGCACCTATAAAAAACATAGAGTTTCTCCCCAAGCTCGTCAATTTTCAGAGCAATTTCAAGCCAGTTACAGCTCCATGTTGACTGCGGTACTGCATCGTGCGAAAGAAGGGAAACATCTTGATATTGTTCAATTATTTCAATTAGGCGTGATGAAATATCTCACCACCACTGTTCGAGAAAAAACAGAAGAATTTATCCAAAAAATCCGTTCTAATGAATTAAGTCAAGATATTTACAAAAATCAACAAATAGATTTATACAAATTAATCAATTGGACAAACAAGAATCAAAATTATCTGATCTATCAAATCAGCAATGAGCTCTTTACGCAATTACGCTGGATTGAAAATAGTCAAGTGGGCAAATTACGCGCCGATTTATTGGGGGTGGCGTGGTCGATTCCCGAAGCGATGTTATTGAATCCATTGCTTTGTACTCTTGAAACCAATGACGCAGACATATTGCTTGATCAGTATGTTTTACTCACTCCGCCCGATTTCAACCGATTGTTCCCCATTTTAGAACAATTGCTCGAAGACGTGGTGAAACACTGTAATATTGAACTCATTGAAAAATATGACTATTTAACCGAAACATCGACAACCGACGAATTGAGTTGGAAAGATGTTCCCAGTAACGTAGATCGCTTATTTAATCACGCTGCGACATTAGAAAAGTTGCAAGAAACGCCCGAACAAGCGGAATTATTGAAGCATCGACTCATTTGTCAACAAAAAGCCTTGGGACAGTTAGAAAAGACATTGCAAGAAGCACAATTTTTTCTGCCCATTCTCGCCGCGTATGAAACTGAGCCATTGTATCAATATTATGCCAAATCGTTGAGTGCACTTGATTTTTTCAAAGTATTGAGCAATGCCCCAGAGGCAGATTATTTATTGATGAAATTAGAAAATGCGTTGAAAATAAAGCCATTGCGCAGTTCTGAAGACAAACCTTTGACTATAAGCGAATTAGTCAATGCAAGAAAACGGTTGCAACGCGCGGCACGTAAAATTGAATCTGAACTATTGCTTAATTTTATCAAGGATGTGATTACTTATCGTCGAGATATTAAATATTTACAACTGACTGCTCCCTTGTTTGATCGCTTCAAAGTATTGCAAAAAGCTGAAGATATTCAATTATCGCGCAGCAATGGCATGTTGTACGAATTTTTAGAAGAAAGCGAATATAGCAGCGATAAGGCACAACAAATACGTTGTCATGTGATTTTAAAAGCCGACGTGCGGGGTTCCACGACGATTACTTCAGAATTACGCAAACGCGGTTTAAATCCAGCGACCCACTTTAGTTTATATTTTTTCGATCCGATTCGTCAATTAATCAATCAGTTCGGTGCAGAAAAAGTTTTTATTGAAGGGGATGCGGTGATTTTGAGTTGGTTTGAATTTCACAACACGCCGGAGCAATGGTTGGCGACTGCACGCGCGGCGGGTTTGGCAAAACAGATGATTGAAGTGGTCAAAGCGCAAAATCAAACTTGTGCCGATCATGGCTTGCCCGTGTTGGAATTGGGCATTGGGATTTGCTATGCACCTGAACCGCCTGCTTTTTTATACGATGGCGAGCAACGCATTATGATTTCTCCCGCGATTGGCGATGCGGATCGGTTATCATCATGTTCATGGAAATTGCGTCATAAATATGCGAATAAAATCAATTTGTTAACTCATGTGATGGTGTTTAAACAGGCAAGCGATGATGCTTTTAAGGGTGAGAAGGGCATGACTACTTTTCGCTACAATTTAAATGGAGTTGAGTTAGACCCAGCGGCTTTTGAAAAATTAAAAACTGAAATT
>DYNO01000015.1:3454-29089 GCA_020721025.1 Thiomargarita sp.
TTTATTATGAAGTGGTGGTCAATCCTAAATTATTGAATGCAATTAGAAAATTAATAGAAAAGCAGGTTCAAACCACCTAGCAATCTTGATTGAAATCATGTCTCATGGAGTTTGTGAGCTAATTTTCGTCCGAACTCACGCGCCGGTCGTTCCAATCCATAGTGAAATAACAACGCGATAATTACCACGATACTGGAATAGGTCACGTAAGCCGCCCCGCCTGTCAATTGCCAGCCTAACGCATTGAATAATTTGGGAACAAAGTGATGAAATAAATACACGCCATAACTGATATTTCCCATGAAGGCACAAATTTTCAAATGAATGCGTTGCTGCAATAAAAATGGCAATAATACACATCCGTAACCTACCGCCGCTAAAAAATTAAAATATGCTTTGCTAAACAAATAGTTATCAATCACTCCCTGTTGCATCACGAAACAAGTCGCTAAAATACTTAGAATCATCACGCCTAAACTGAATATCGTCGCCACCCAGATCGGATTAACCGATTGATATTGATAAGTTACATAAACTTGATATAGATAAATTCCTACCCAAAATTCCAATAAAATGGCGGGAAGGTGAAATCGCAAAATGGTGTAAATATTTGGTTGAGTCAAGGGCGCAGCATGGGCAGCAATCCACAAAGTCATCAGTAAACTTAACCAAAATAGCCAGTACAACCCATTTTTCAATCGAGATACTAAAAAAGCTAACAATGGCACACTAAGATAAAATTCCATTTCGACCGGCAAACTCCAGTACGCAGGATTGAAAAAAAACGCCTCTTGGGTCGAATGGGTCGTGTGTAACAGCAATAAATGTTTGATGAAAAATAATAACTTATCTGGATGTGCCGCAGCAAGCATCAAGTACAGAAGTAGCGATGCGAGATACAAGGGATAGATTCGGAACAGCCGACGAATGGCATAAGCGCGTAGTGAAATTTGGGAAGAATAAATAACTTTTCCAAATACGAATCCACTGATAACAAAGAAGAAATCTACCCCTGTCCATAAAAAATTCAAAATATTCGGTTCAGTGCTAAAAAACACAGCATAATGTGAAGTTAGCACCATCCATGCCGCCACGCCACGAAAAAATTCAATTGCAGGATTCACAATCCGTTCCTTTATCCGAAAGTTACATAATTCCATAAAAGATGTTTATGTTCTTGAGTTTTACACCTATAAAATATTATGGTAAATCATTCTCATAATTTCTGACTATTATAACTTCTGGTTGCAAATTTAATACGATTATTTCTATGAACATGTATTCTAAAATTACTTTATCGTTTTAACTACACAGTAGTAAATAAAGATGATAAACTAATTAATGTGAATATTAATTTATGGAGGTAGGAACTCATGCGTTTTAGATTTTTCGGTACAGTGTTTTATTTTTGTAGCCTTATGCTTTTCGTAACCCAACCTTGTTTGGCGATTGACAACTTTATCCCGCGTGGTACACCAAAGGTAGATGGTAATATTGATCCCAATGAATGGCAAGATTTGGGGCACGTGCGGATGGCGCGTTTTTACGGGCAAGATCAATTCACCGATCTGTGGATGATGTGGGATAACGACAACCTGTATATTTCTGGTAAGTTGCAAGACACTTCGTTTCAAGAAGATGGCAATGGAAGTAATAATCCCAGTCAAACATGGGATGATGACAGCTTGGAAGTATATCTGCATCCTCTTTTTCCTCTTCCCAATAAACTAAATCAAGATTCCCGTGTACTTGCTTTTACTCCTACAGGGAAATATCGGCGGCTTGATCGGGGTTGCTGGAGTGGTGATCGGGGTTGCAATATGACGACCGGATTGGAAAAACCCGGTAATGCAATTGACAAGATTAATGATCCCGGTGATTTTTTCAACACCAGTTTGTGGAAGTGGCAAATCCCATGTAAGGCAAAACAGCCTGAACCTGCGCAACGTGAGGAAGCAACTATTCGATTTTCTCATAAACAAGATGAAAACAAAGAATGGCGTTTTGAAGCGGCATTACCTTGGCAATTGGTTGGAACAAGAGTTGGGAAAAAAATTGTTGAGGGTCAAAACTGCCCAGAGGGTGATGGTGTAATCCCTGCTCGTTTTCCTGTCAAAGATGGCACGCCACTGTGGATGAATTTCTATCGGATTCATGCTGATGATAATGGTGCAATTTCTCCACGATTTGAAGGAATGATGGAAAACGCAGTGGGTACAAAATCTTCCAATGGTATCATGAAAAATGAATGGACAGTCTATCAAGGGGATCGCTATCATCCAAATGAGTGGCAAGCCTTTGTCTTGGTCAATCCATCGGAATACGCATTACCTAAGTTCGACTCCAAGGAAATTAAAAGCTGGGCGGTCTCAGATAAAGATGGCAGACGAGTAAGAATAGGGCTTAATGCCCCGCGTCGTGGTAATGGCGGTGGTGCTTACCGCTATGCTGTGCGTTACAAAGAAGGGAGTATGGCTGTTAATAAAGATTCTTGGCAAAGTATGACCGAGTTTGAACAAGCCTACCTGCCGGTATCTCCCGGACAATGGCAAGAGTTTGATGTTATTGGTTTAACACCCGGTAAACATTATACTTTCGCGGTTCGGGCAGTGGATGAGCAAGGACGCATGAGTGATGATATTCTGGTGACAGAAAACGACACCAAAAATGATCCCAGAAAACCGTTTGTCACCGTGTCACCCACTGGACGCAGCTTGATGCTGAGTGATGGCACTCCCTTTGTTCTCGTAGGTGAAACGGGGTTAATGCCTTGGTTGCCGTTGCGTGGTTTATACCCCGGAGAACTTTGTGATGAACATCCCGCCGGTTTTTTTACAAATCCTCCTACAGATTCCACTTGGCCACGCGCAAAATCGTGTAGTAGCGCAAGTGGAAAAAATAAGAAAGATGAACCCATTGCCGGTATTTGGCGAAATTACAGTACAGAAAATATCTTTTACTATTGTCATTTCAACAGTGGAGAACCCGGAGATATAGCTCGTCTCACGTCTGCTGACAGACCAGAAAACAACTGCCGAGACACTTATCCTAATCGTCCACTTGTTTCAACTGAAGCGAAAGAAGGTGCTGGGGTTGCTGAACGTTATTTCAAGAAGCTCAAGGCAAATGGTGTCAATGTCATCACGGTATTTGTTGAGTCGCTCGATTTGGACGCTTCTCCCATTCTGTTAGACCAAAAACAAAAAGAAGTCATCGCATTTTTAGACAATGTGCTTAACTTGGCGCGGGAAAATGATGTCTATGTGCTCTTTCGTCTTTATGACACTTTCTACTACAGAGATGATAACTTCAAGACAGCCGGCAGAAAATGGACAGATACCCTGTGGGCAAAGAATAATAGTGCAGCTCATCCAGATGATTTCTTTGAAGAAAGACTGTATGACTCTCACAAGGAGCGGATGAGACCCTTGCTGGAAAGATATCGCGACGATCCCAATGTGTTTGGCTGGGATATCGTCAACGAAATTGACAACAAGGAACGTTTCAATACCGCTTCTTATGAAAAACGCAAAAAGTGGCTGATTGAAATGTCTAACTTTGTTCAAGACAAGGATCGCAATCACTTGGTCTTTTACTCCTTCCTGACATGGGATCCCAAGGACAGCACTTTTTACCGTGCGTCCATTGGAGCAACAGCCAATGAGCTTAGTGGTGAAAAAATGAATGAAGCTGGATATTTAGGGATGGATGCCACATTAGCCTATCGTTTGCCCAACATAGATATGTCAGTGACTCATGCCTACTACGCGCACGTTGCAAATCCTTGGGAATCTACACTGGGTTACTCGCCTCAGTTGGAAATGGCACGCGGTATCAGCTACGGTTTTCACCAAATTCGGGACGGTCGCCCAATGCAAGATGGGGAAAGTTCGCCCAACTCGCATTTGTATCGTAAAGGTTATGGTGACGATGGTTTTGATGAAAATAAAGATAATCAAACATTTCGCGACAGTGCTTGGCTACACTTTGTTTCAGGAGGGGCAGGAGCGAATTTAGAATGGCCTGCGGATTTACGCCCTAAAAATCAGACTACCCGTGATACGATTAACCAACTTAGCGATCAAAAACGCTCTTATTTAGGGACGTTTAAAAAAGCAGTCGATGGGATAAAATGGCGAGGGGATAAATTAAAAGTAGATCACTACGAATCTTCCGGTGGGCTCACCGCGTTTGTGCGGCAAGATGGTTCAAGTGCCGCGATTTACGTTTATAATCCTGACCATAAATCACTCAGTGACTTCATCTTTCCTCAACTTCCAGAAGGTGAAGCATCTGTTAAGGTTATCAACCCAGAAAATAACGATGTGTTGTTTGATGCCAAATCACTGGTTAAAACTGGGAATCGTTTGGGTTTTAAAGCGATTAACGACAGTGTTGCAATTGTTATCAAAGGAATGGCGGGGGGAGGGCAAAGTCCGGCTTCACCAACACCACCACAAGATGGATACCTTGTTACTCCTGAGATATGGGCAAAAACTGTAATCCATACAGCAGACCGCGGAGCTATCAATGCCGTCTGGAAACAAGGGGGAGATGAAACCACCGGGCGCGGCGACCGCGTTATATGGGGTTATTTCTACGCCAATCCCAAAGATGTGAGTTGGGGAAGTGAAAATAATCCTGATATCTTCGTGAAAATTTGGTTCGATACCAGTGGACGGGTGGATGTCAACTTTTTCCATGTCTCTGTACCCAATGTTGAAGTATTTAGCTGCATGACTGCGGTCGAAAATTGCAATCCAGCGATCCATACCACCACACAGGAAAAACGCTACGCCCAACATTCTTACAAACCTAAGGAAGGTGTGCGAGTTTCAGCAAGTTTGTTAAGCACAGCCACACTAGCTTCTGGCAAAGTACAAGGAAATCCTAAACATTACTCTCTTCCATTTCATCAAGTAGAATTGGGAAGTATTTTTCAACTTGAGGACGGCAGATCAATAGAAGGCGTATGGCGTAATGGGGGTTCTGATACTACCACTAGTGGTGATCAAGTTGCTTGGGGGTATTTCTACGCTGATCCTAAAGATGTTTCTTGGGGAAGCCAGCAAAATCCTGATGTTTATGTCAAATTTTGGTATGACAAGAAAGCTAATCGGATTGATGTCAACTTTTTCCACGTTTCTGCGCCGAACATCAATGTTTATTCAGGACGTTCTGGCAGTTACAGTGGAACCACGTTAGTTACCCAACAAGAGCGTTACGCCCAACATCTGTACAAGCCGTAAAAATCAAGTCATTGGTGGTCAGCAGGAAAATATTCACGGTTGACCACCAAACTTTTTAACGCAACTTGTCTTGTAAAAACGTAATCGCTTGTTCTAACGGAATAATCTGTGATTCTTTATCAGTGCGTCCTTTATATTCGACCTTCCCCTCATCCAAACCCCGCTCACTGACCACCAACCGATGCGGAATCCCCATCAATTCCATGTCAGCAAACATGACTCCTGCCCGTTCCTTGCGATCATCAAACAACACTTCGATGCCAACCTCCGATAATGCTTGATAAATTTTTTCTGCCGCCTCTTGCACCCGATACGATTTGTGCATATTCATCGGCAACAATGCAACAGTAAACGGGGCAAGGGCATTTGTCCAGATAATCCCTTGCTCGTCATGATTTTGCTCAATTGCCGCTGCCACAATGCGAGATACGCCAATCCCATAACAACCCATCGTTAAAGTCGTCGCCTTGCCCGCTTCATCCAACACCGTCGCTTGCATCGCTTTACTATATTTTTCACCGAGTTGGAAGATATGACCCACTTCAATCCCCCGCATAATTTCTAATGTCCCAAATCCATCAGGGCTGTAATCACCGACTTCAACATTGCGTAAATCGAAAGTTTGTGGCTCCGGCAAATCCCGCGCCCAATTCACACCAGTTAAATGTTGCCCATCTCGATTCGCACCACACACAAAATCACTGGCAAAACAAGCTGTTACATCAACAAGCAGGGGAATATTCAGCCCAACTGGTCCCAAAGAACCCACATCACAACCGACAACTTCACGAATTTGTTCCGGCGTGGCGAAAGTCAGTGGGGCTTGAACCAGTGGATGTTTCGCGGCTTTAATGGGATTTAACGTGTGATCACCACGCAACACGAGAGCCGTTAATCCATTGTTTCCTAACACAATCAAGGTTTTCAAACAACGTTTCACATCGACTTGCAAAAATTGACTGACTTCTTCGATGGTACGTTGGGTTGGCGTATCAACCACTTGCATCGTTTGTGTTGGCGCGGTGCGAGACATTTCTTGCAGGGTGGTTGCCATTTCTAAATTCGCCGCATAATTGCTTTCATTGCTATAGGCAATCGCATCTTCACCAGAATCCGCAAGTACATGAAATTCATGCGAAAGACTGCCCCCAATATTGCCGGTATCGGCTAACACGGCGCGAAATTTGAGACCCAACCGATTGAAAATATTGGTGTAAGTTTGATACATGACATCATAGGTCTGTTGCAACGATTTTTGATCTAAATGAAATGAATACGCATCCTTCATCAAAAATTCCCGCGCTCGCATCACACCAAATCGAGGACGGATTTCGTCACGAAACTTGGTTTGGATTTGGTAAAAATTCGCGGGTAACTGTTTGTAACTACGAATTTCGCGCCGAATCAAATCGGTAATAATTTCTTCATGAGTGGGTCCGAAGCAAAATTCTCGATCATGGCGATCTTTGAGACGTAATAGTTCGGGTCCGTATTTGTCCCAACGTCCCGATTCTTGCCATAATTCAGCAGGTTGTACCGCCGGCATCAAAACTTCAAGCGCGCCAGCTTTGTCCATTTCTTCACGAATGATATTCTCTACTTTTCGTAAGACTCGCAGTCCTAACGGGAGCCAAGTATATAATCCGGCAGCAAGTTTACGAATCAGACCAGCGCGCAACATGAGTTGATGGCTGATGATTTCTGCATCGGCGGGCGTTTCTTTGACAGTTGAAATTAAATAGCGAGAAGTACGCATGAATAGTCCTTGAGGGTCAATTCTTGGTGATGACAGATGGTTTAGGAATGACACGATTGGTTGTGGTCAATGGTTGCCATTCAATTCAGAGTGACACAATTGGAATATTAATTGATTTTCAATCCTATCGCCAATTTTTTGGCAGATCAAGTGAACAAGATGGTTTTCATTCAGATTCTCCACCAAAAACATCGACATCGGCAAACACGCACACGGGCGACGCATGTCCCACAAAAACGGCTTGATTGGGTTCACCCTTGCCGCAATTGGGTACGCCTAAAATTTCAAATGTGTCTTGATTGCCTACGTGTTTGAGATTGCGCCAAAAAGTGGCTGAAATGCCGCGATAATTGGGATTTTTCACCACCGTCGTTAATTGACCGTTTTCAATCAGTTGCCCCCATTCGCAGCCAAATTGAAATTTATTGCGAGAATCATCAATTGACCACGACACATTGCTTTTCATAAAGATGCCGTGCTCTATCTCGCTGATCATTTTGGATAAACTGCTGTCACCGGGTTCAACATTGAGATTTGCCATGCGATCTATCGGTGGACGATTCCAATGACTGACGCGCCCATTTGCCACCCCTGCCATTTGTGCGCGAGCTTGTGAAACAGTACCACCAAGGGGAGTTTTTAAGATGCCATTTTCGATGATGAGCGTTTTGTGAGCCACCGCGCCCTCGTCATCAAAACCGTAACTAATCAATTGGTTAGGATGGGTGGGATCGAAGGTGACATTTAACAACTGCGAACCGTATTGATAATTGCCAAACATGTCAAGCGTGACAAAACTGGTGCCGGCGTAATTGCGTTCATCGCCCAGTATGCGGTCTAATTCGAGCGGATGCCCAATAGATTCATGAATTTGTAACACCATCTGATCGGGTGCCAACATCAAATCCATTTTTCCCGTTGGACAATTGGGTGCGTCGAGCAAAATGAGGGCTTGTTCTGCCAATTCTCGCCCACGTCCCGCAAAACCAATGCGTTGCAACAGTTCCCAGCCGGCTTGCTGCCCGTAAGCGAGATGTCCGCCCAAACTGCGGGTTTGCGTTTCCGAGCCTTGATTCGCCACCACGTTGATATTTGGAAATAAATATTCGTGTTGTTGAATAACTTCGCCGCCATGATTGGTGAAATAGGCTTTGTCAACGCGCACCGACCACAACATCATTTCCCAATTGACAATGTTATCATGCACTTGGCACTGAGCAGATTCCTGTTGAAGCAGGGCAATTTTGTCGGCTAACGGGATATTTTCCCATGATTGTTGTATGTCTGATTGATAATATCCCTGCCAATCTGGAAATACTCGGTGGGAAAAGTCGGTCACGGTCTGCCCACGACTGAAATCTGACCAATGTTGTGCTTGTTCTAAGGCATGACGCAATCCCGTGGGGGAAAAATCGCTGGTTGCCGCATAACCCATACCCCCTTTGTCAATGACTGTGATCATTGCGCCAGTATCTTCTTGATATTGTGGCGGTTCTAAGATATTCTTACGAACTCGCAATAGTTCACTGCGTTGGGTGATGACGCGCAGGCTGCAAAATTCAACATTAGGCAGCAGGGCTTGAAAAGTTTGTCTCAGAGAGTCGTACATGTTTTTTCAATGTTTTTTTAGGGTCTGAATCAGAATTCGTAGGATTTTCAAAAAGTTCTGGGAGAATCATTCAAATAATGATCAAAAAGTTTAAAGTAAGAATTACAGAGCAAGCACATAGTTAGGCGGCTAAATCACGTTCCAACAACTGATTGAAAAATACTTGAGTTAATTCAATCTGTTGCTGACTACTTTCGACGCGCATCATCATTTCACGAAACGCCGCGCCATGCGGTTGCCCCTTGCTGTACCAGGAAACATGCTTGCGCGCCATGCGTACCCCAGTATATTCGCCATAAAAATCATATAGATTCGCCAAATGTCGCAGCAAGGTATCACGAATTTCTGCTAAACTGGGTTCAGGAAGATGTTTTCCTGTCGTAAGATAATGATTTATCTCACGAAATATCCACGGATTGCCCTGTGCCGCCCGCCCAATCATCACCGCATCCGCCTGCGTGTAATCTAAAACCCATCTGGCTTTTTCTGGATTGCGAATATCACCATTGGCAATGACGGGAATACGCACCGCCGCTTTAATCTCTGCGATTGTGTCATATTCCGCCTCGCCCGAATAACCACACGCCCGCGTCCGTCCATGCACCGCCAAGGATTGAATTCCCATCTGTTCGGCAATTTTTGCGATAAGCACGCCATTTTTGTTATTCTTGTCCCAACCCGTGCGAATTTTCAAAGTGACGGGAACATTCACTGTATTAACAACAGCTTCTAAAATTTGTTTTACCAATTCTTCATCGCGTAACAGTGCTGAACCTGCCATCACGTTGCAAATCTTTTTCGCCGGACAACCCATATTAATATCAATCAGTTGCGCTCCATTGGCGACATTGTGCTGTGCGGCTTTTGCCATCAGTTGTGGGTCTGCGCCCAAAATTTGCACAATTCGCGGTTCTACTTCGCCGAGATGGTTGGCACGACGCAAGGTTTTACTGCTGCCCCACAACAGCGAATTCGATGAAATCATTTCAGAAACAGCCATGCCCGCGCCCAATTCCTTGCACAGTTGGCGAAATGGTCGATCCGTTACCCCTGCCATCGGTGCTAAAACTGCGCGACTGTTAAATTCAAAGTGAGCGATTTTAAAAGTATTTTTCATGTCATGCGTCCTGCGAAATCTCGTGCAAATTGCCATGCGGAACGACCGCTGCGCGAACCGCGTAACAATGCCCATTGTAAGGCTTCACGCCGCCATGTTTCCTCTGTTGCGAGTACGCCAAATTTTACTAACCAATACCGCACGATAGCGATATATTCTTCTTGTGAAAAGGGATAAAACGACAGCCACAAACCAAATCGTTCTGATAATGAAATTTTTTCCTCAACCGCTTCGCCGTGATGAATTTCTTCGCCGACGGTGTGAGCTTGCAAGTTTTCGTGGAAATATTCCGGCAACAAGTGACGACGATTGGAAGTGGCGTAAATGAGCACATTGTCAGGGGGCGCGCTGATCGAGCCGTCAAGCACACTTTTTAATGCTTTGTAACTGGCATCATGTTGTTCAAATGATAAATCATCGCAGAAAATAATAAAGCGTTCAGGATGTTGCTCACAATAATTCACGATTTCTGGGAGATCGATGAGATCATATTTTTCTACCTCGATTAAACGTAAGCCTTGATTGGCATATTCATTAAGCAATGCTTTGATTAAAGAAGATTTTCCGGTGCCACGCGCCCCCCAGAGCAGCACATTATTTGCCGGTTTGCGGTGTAAAAATTGTTGCGTATTTCGGTCGATTTGCTGTTTTTGAGCGTCAATGCCCTGTAAATCATTTAAACGGATGCCGTGTGGATGGGTAACAATTTGAAATCCTGTATATTTATCAGATTTACACCAGCGAAACGCATGATGATTTTGCCAATCAGGTGCCCGCGGTGGTATTGGAATGTGTTGTTCCACCCGGTTTAATAAGTCTTCAAGCCGCGCAAAAAGAGATTGCCAATCGTTTATCATATTGTTTCTATTTTATTTTTGGAAGTAAAATTGTGGCTCATGATCGTATTTGACCATTTATCCGCCGCGCATTCGATTTTGCAATTCTACCAAACGTTCGGGCGTACCCACATCTAACCAATAGCCATCGTATAATTCCCCCGTGACCTGTGCGATACGCATGGCATTTTTCAGCAACGGCGCGAGTGGGAAGGGTTGATGCGCGGGATATTGTTTAAATAAATCAGGATGATAAATGCCGATACCGCTGAATGTCAAGCGGGGTTGTTGTTCAAAATCCAGCCGTTCCCCTTGTAAATGAAAATCTCCCGCGGGATGATGCGATGGGTTGTTCACCATGATCAGATGTGCTAACCCGTTCAATTCTCTGCGTAAATGGGCTAATGGATAATCACACCACACATCACCATTAATCACGATAAAAGGATGTTCACCGAGCAGGGGTAATGCGGTACGAATGCCTCCACCCGTTTCAAGTCGTTGTTCCGTTTCCCGCGAATAGGCAAGGTGCGCGCCGTAAATTTGTCCATTGCCGAGTTTAGCTTCAATCTGTTCGCCTAAGTAGCTGTGATTAATCACAATATCATGAAATCCCGCCGCGACCAAGCGCATGATTTGATGTTCAATTAAAGTTTTGTCTGTTACGGGTAACAAGGGTTTTGGGATAGCATCGGTCAAAGGACGCATTCGTTCGCCTCGTCCCGCAGCAAGGATCATGGCTTTCATCTTATTGATTTATCAGTGAATTATCTGAAGTTTGAGATCGGCAATCATGCGTTCACTTTGTGGATTGTGCGTGATAAATTCTACTGTTCTCGCGGTTGTTTGATAGTTGAGATGACATTCGATATCGGGCGGCGGAATATAACCATCACCACGCTCTGCCCATTCGATCAAACAAATCACATTATTTTCCAAATAGTCACGTATTCCTAAATAATCTAATTCTTCGGGATCGCTGAGTCGATATAAATCAAAATGATACACGGTGTAATGATCTAGGTCGTAAGATTCAACTAAGGTATAAGTGGGGCTTTTCACCTTGCCAAGGTAGCCCAAGCCGCGCAAAAATCCCCGTGTAAACGTTGTTTTGCCGCTGCCCAATTCCCCATGTAAATAAATGACCGCGCTCGAATGACATAAATACGCTAGATGATTCCCAAGCATTTCCATGTCAATCGCGGTGTTCACAATAACCGTCATTCCACTGCCTCATTAATTCTTGGGGAAGAGAAGTAAATTGCGAGATGTCCCAACAGTAAAATTCCTAAATAGTTTGATAGTAAATCGCCGATATCAAAATGTCGATATGAAATAAAGAGTTGTGAACATTCTTCGAGCGTGATAAGGATAAAAATAATCAAACTGCCCTTGAGCATCGACCACCCTAACCAGTGCCAGCGCGCCGCGCCCAAGCTCAGATTGACCACAAAGGCAAGCATTCCAACTAGGATAAAATGTCCGAGTTTATCACCGTAGGGAATGGAATGTATCCAGCGGATAGTGAAGTTTAATTGACCCATGTCTGCTGCGATGATGATAAAAATGATAATGGCGATATAACTGATTGTTATCAAACGATAATTCATAAAATTATTCGCTGACGGGTGGCGTATCATCAGAAAGGGAGATACCAGAAAGTTGTTCTTGTGGCAGTAAAATCGCTGAAGAGTCCAAATCTCCCAATCCCGATCCAATTAACGCATTTAAATATTGCGCGGCAATCGCAGCACAAGGCAGGGCAACCCCAAGTTCATGTGCTGTTTGTAGGGCAATCCGCATATCTTTTTGATGTAATTTCGCTTTAAATCCGGGTTCAAAGTTATGATCTAACATGCGTTGCCCGTGTAATTCTAAAATGCGACTGCTGGCAAACCCGCCCAACAATGCCCGACGCACGTTGGCAGGATTCACGCCCGCGGCTTTGGCTAATAACAAGGCTTCGCTGACGGCAACCATCGTTTGTGAAATTAAGACTTGATTACATGTTTTTGCGATTTGCCCGGCACCGTGATCGCCAATGTGGATGATGTTTTGCCCTAACACTTCAAAAATGGGGCGGGCGCGTTCAAAGGCTTCGATTTTTCCTCCGACCATGATGGATAATGTGCCGGCAACCGCGCCTTTTTCCCCTCCAGAAACGGGAGCATCCAACATTTCTACGCCCAAAACTGCCAAAGTCGCTGCAATGTGGCGGGTCATAGACGCGGCGATGCTACTCATGTCGATAACCAAGTCACCGGCTTCAACTCCTTGAATTACACCATATTCACCTAAAATCACTTCTTCCACATCCGACGTATCAGAAACCATCGTGATGATAATATCTGTTTGTTCTGCAACGGATTGTGGCGAGGTACATGCCGTTGCACCCGCCATGACCAACGGTTCCATTAATTCCGGACGACGGGCATATATCCATACAGAATAACCTGCTTTGCACAAATTGAGTACAATGGGATGTCCCATAATACCTAAGCCAATAAAACCAATTTTTTCAGTCATTGCATTATTTCTCTGTTTTCATTATCAATTTATGTCAGAAACAAGTGAATGAAGTGAGTATTTATCAAAATTCTTGAATTCCAAATAGTTACACAATTCAACTCTCATGCTCAATTTCCTCAATACATTCGATGAAAAAATTCATTGTAGATAAGACTTGAATTATGACGCTTTATTCTCAGTTGCTGCTCATTTTACACGAATTTCTTAGGTTTCGATAGGATTAAATCCTTATATTTTAACAAATTATCCGCCAATGGTTCAAGATATTTTGACAATAATTACTTGATTTAAAAATAGTTATTGTTCAACTGAATATTTCGGCTGGCTTGGTTAGCGCAACATGCAAATAGACGCAAATTGTTGAGCAGTCGCCTTATGCTTGCCGATTTCTTGTATAATTTTCGCCACTACAACTTTCGCCCACAGTTCACTATCGGTCGTGATATGTCCTCAGTTCATCAAAAGATTACCCGTCAAGAATTTCGTGCCATCGTCGCGCTTGCCAGCATCATGTTTGTGCGTATGTTGGGTTTATTTATGATTTTACCCGTTTTCGCCCTGTACGCGGAACATTTGCAAGATGTGACACCTTTTCTGGTCGGTACCGCGTTAGGAATTTACGGTTTTACTCAAGCGATTTTACAAATTCCCTTCGGCATGTTATCAGATAAATTCGGACGCAAACCGATCATCACTATTGGCTTGATTATCTTCATTTTAGGGAGCATTGTTGCCGCGCTGTCCGATTCGATTATTGGCGTAATTATTGGGCGGGCACTACAAGGCGGAGGCGCGATTGCCGCAGCAACTATTGCCCTAGCTTCTGATTTAACACGAGAAGAGCATCGAACCCAAGCGATGGCAATAATGGGCACCAGTATGGGATTATCCTTCATTTTAGCCCTAGCGATTGGACCGATGATCAGTCATTTTATCGGCGTACAAGGCATTTTTTGGATGACTGCGATTTTTGGAATCGGTGCGATCCTGATTCTGCATCTGCTTGTTCCACAACCATTAATTACCCGATTTCATCGCGATTCGGAGTCCACCCCCGCGTTATTCACCAAAGTGCTATCGAATCCAGAATTATTGCGTCTCAACGCCGGCATTTTATTATTACACTGCTCGTTGACCTCGTTATTCGTGGTTTTACCTTTGATTTTAAACAATTATGTCGATGCGTCCCGACACTCTCAGATTTATCTGCCCGTGTTGGTGGCTGCGATTATCGTGATGATTCCATTCATTATTTACGCGGAAAAATATCGTCATCTCAAATTTGTCTTTTCCGGCGCAGTGGCATTGTTAGGACTATCACAATTGGGTTTATTTTATCTTCACGACAGTTTTTTGAGTATTATCGTGATGCTTTTCTTATTTTTCACAGCATTCAACGTGTTAGAAGCCAGCTTGCCTTCACTGGTCAGCAAAATCTCACCGCCAGAAAGTAAAGGAACCGCGATGGGATTTTACTCAACGTCGCAATTTCTCGGCACCTTTTTGGGCGGTATGGGCGGCGGATACTTGCACCATCATTATGGCGATGCCACCGTATTTGCATTTTGTGCAGCATTGGTTTTCATCTGGTTTTTGCTCGCAATTACAATGGAAAATCCGCGTTATTTAAGCAGCCACTTGTTGAATGTTGGTGTGGTGACGAAAGAACAAGCACTTGAATTAACTGAACAATTACGCAAAATTCCCGGCGTGGCAGAAGCCATTATTATTATCGAAGACGGGGTTGCTTACTTAAAAGTAGATCGCAAAATTTTAGACGATGCCGCGCTGGATAAATTTTCAATTCCAGAAGAAGCATTAAGTTAAACAGGAGAATATCAGATGGCAAAGGGTGTAAATAAAGTTATTTTGTTGGGTCACTTGGGCAAAGACCCAGAAGTGCGTTACAGTGCGTCAGGAATGGCAGTTGCGAATTTTAGCCTTGCCACAAATTCCTCGACCAAAGATCGTCAAACAGGACAGTGGGTTGAAGAAACTGAATGGCATAACATAACACTGTTTGATAAACAAGCTGAAGTCGCAAAACAATATTTGCGCAAGGGTTCGCAAGTTTATATTGAAGGACGTATTAAAACTGAAAAATGGCAGGATAAAAACACGGGGGCAGATCGTTACACAACGAAGATTATTGCCAATGAAATGCAGATGTTAGGTGGAAAGAATGAGAGTCATACCAGTTTCACTTCCGCACCACCACCAACTGACAATTATTCTGCTTCAGAATCAGAAAGTTATTCGTCAAGCAACACCGCCAGTTTCGCGCCGGCGAGTTATCCGCCTGCTCCCGCGACACCACCGCGTCCCGCCAGCCCGCCGCGCTCGCAACCTACTGAAAATTTTGATGATGATGTCCCATTCTAACTAATCACTATCCTACTTTAGATTCTAAATATCACGAAGTAGGATAAATCTCCCATGCTTCCTATGCCCACAGATAATTTAGATTACCCACAACCATTAATTTCAGTCATCGTTCGCACCCAAAATCGCCCCTATTTACTCCGCCGCGCTCTGCAAAGCCTATGTGAGCAAAGTTATCCCGCGCTCGAAGTTGTGATTATCAATGATGGCGGCAAAAATATCGCTGAAGTGGTTGAAAAGTTCAATTTACAACTAAATATCCAATTAGTTCAGCATGATAGCATCAAAGGACGAGCAACTGCGGCAAATAGCGGGCTGCAAACAGCACAAGGGGAATGGATTGCATTTTTAGATGATGATGACACTTTTGAGCCGGACGGTTTAGAACGGTTGGCGCGCTATATTGCGTGGGATAAAGACTTGATTTATGGACAAGTGCAAGTGATTCACATGGCGACTGATCCCGAAAAAATTGTCAAAGCCGGAATTTTCGCCGAGCCATTTGATGCCGACCGGTTGCTGTTGGAAAATTACATTCCGATTTGCGCTTATCTGTGCAAAAAAGAGATTGCCTTGACCGTAGGCGGTTTTGACCCAGAATTTACATTTTTGGAAGATTGGGAGTTTTTATTTCGGCTGTCGCGTCATATTAGTTTTCACTATCTTCCTGAATTAGTTTCAAATTATTGTATTTGGGGCGAAGCCTATGCCACCGGCAAAAATACCGAGCAAGAAATTTACTATCGCACCTTGTTGTTTCAAAAACATCACGCGCTCTTCACACCAGAAACGCTCAGAAAAGCCAGTTTAGCGAGTATTAAACACACCAGTCGCCGTTTAGATGAAGCACATGCTCGTTTTCAACAAACTTTGCAATCCGTGCAAGCGCAACAGACTGGAATTCTTCATCAATCTCAAATTAGCCACGCGCAAGAAATTCAACAATTGCACGCGTCCCACGCGCAAGAAACTCAACAATTACACGCGTCCCATGCCCACGAAGTGCATCAATTAAATCTCCGCTATAATGATGCACATCAACAGTGGAATTTAGACTATCAAAAATTAGCGTGGCAATTAGACGCTGAAGTGGCAAAAATTCAAAAAATTGCTGAAGACAATCAAGTTATTCTCAATGAAAATAAACAACTTGCGGACAAACTGCATCAAGCAAATTTAGAAGTTTTGCGTTTGCGCGAACAGGTAGCGACTCAAACTCAAGAAAAAGATCGGTTGCAAGATGAAAAAATTCAATTGCAGCAAGAAAATATCCAACTGTTTGAAACTCAAGCAATTGCCCATCAGCAACGAATTAACGAATATCACGCCCAATGTCATTACTTGCAAGTGCAGCTCAACTCGTTAACGGCTGATTTACAAGCACAAAATCAACATTGGCAAGCACGAATGCAGCAGTGGCTTTGGCGATTGGCTTCACATATTGCATTTGCGCCCGGCGAAATATTAGATTTATCAAATTATGGTGTTGTGCCCAGTATTCGTTTAGTTACCGCTGAAACCTGTGAAATGCAAGAAGTGGTGCCTATTTTAGTGGGAACAATTCAAGCACCGATGCCAATTTTATCTGGAAAATCAATTTATTGGAAATTCTCTTGGCAAACTTCAGAAATAGCTCAAGTGATATTATTACGGTTAGGAACGTATGGCAGAATCAATCACTGTCACCTTAAGCTACTGATTTTCCAAAAAAACGGTGAACAACTACTGCTCTGTAATGCAGCTTACTTAAATGGTCAAACGGTCAAAGATAATAGTTATAACGCATTTCTGCTCGATAAGCCATTGACTAAAGGGAACTATTTGGTTGAATTAACATCGCCGGATGCCGATAATGCCTACAATACCCTATGCGTTTGGTTGACTTTACGTTATTCGCGGGCGGGCGGAAATATTATCAAAAACTACCGCTATTCTTTGCCTAACCATTTGAATCTGCAAGTAACTCTCACAACATTGAACTATTTACCCAGAATCAGCGTTGTGATGCCGGTGTATAACACGCCCAAAGATTTTTTGATTGCGTGCATTGATTCAGTGATTCAGCAAATTTATCCGCATTGGGAGCTTTGTATCGCCGATGATGCCTCTACAGAAAATTATGTGCGTGAACTGCTTGAATCTTATCAAGAAAAATACCCAGAACAGATCAAAATTGTTTATCGCCCTGTCAACGGTCATATTTCCGCGGCAACGAATTCTGCTTTATCCCTTGCGACAGGCGAATATATTGCCCTGCTTGATCATGACGATGTGCTAACCGAAGATGCATTGCTTGAAGTGGTTAACGCATTGAATTCACAGCTAGAAAATGGCGAGTCACGGATTGATTTGGTCTATTCGGACGAAGATAAACTGGATGAAATGGGCGGTTTCGATGAACCGTTTTTCAAACCAAGTTGGTCGCCTGAGAATTTAAAAGGACAAATGTACATTGGGCATTTGGGCGTGTATCGCAAACGGATTTTAGATGAAATTGGCGGTTTTCGCGTGGGTTATGAAGGCAGTCAAGATTGGGATTTGGCATTACGCTTTACCGAAAAAACGCAACAGATTGTTCATATTCCAAAAATTTTGTATCATTGGCGCAAACACAGCAATTCTACTGCTGCCAATATTGATAACAAAGAATACGCAGTGAAGATGGGATTGAAGGTAGTGCAGGAGTCGTTGGATCGAGATGGTGAGGGTGGCGTTGCAGAATTTAACAGTTTAAACAATTGCTTAGTCGTGCATTATCCGGTATCTCCTGATAATGCCCCGCTGGTCAGCATCATTATTCCCACCAAGGATCATGCGTCATTATTGGCGGACTGTTTAGAGTCGATTTGCACCGATAATCCTTATCTGAACTGGGAAGTGATCATTGTCGATAATGGCAGTAAGGAAGCGGAAACTTTTGAGTTATTTGCTGAATATCAACAAAAGTTAGGTAAACAATTCAAAGTGTTACCGTGTCCCGGTGCCTTTAATTTCTCATATTTGGTCAATCAGGGCGTGAAAGCGGCAAAAGGACAATTTTTGTTGCTACTGAATAATGATACCAAGTTATTAGCTCCTACCAATTGGCTAGAAGAAATGGTGGGATATGCCCAACGTCAGCAAATTGCTTGTGTGGGAATCAAACTTCTGTATCCCGATAATACACTACAACATGCTGGCGTGGTGTGTGGCATTGGTGGCGTGGCAAATCACAGTCATCTCAACCATCCAATTGAAAGCCCGGGCTATTTTAGTCGATTGACCATCGTATCAAATTATTCAGCAGTGACAGCAGCGTGTTTGATGATTCGGCGGGAACTTTGGGAATTGGTCGATGGTTTTGATGAAAAATTGGCGGTCGCATTCAACGATGTCGATTTTTGCTTGCGCCTGTGGGAAAAAGGTTATCGCCATGTTATCTTGCCGCATGTCCAATTTTATCATTATGAATCAAAGAGTCGTGGGCGAGAAGATACTCCAGAAAAATTACAACGCTTTCATAAAGAGATCGCCTACATGCAAAAACGTTGGAAAACTGTGCTGGATGATGATCCGTATTACAACATCAATTTGAGCAAGTTTGCCTGCGATTTTTCCATTGATCTAAATTCCATTTATCACAGTAATAATGATGAAGAACTCGAATAAGTCGTTGATAAATACCGTGTTGTTTGATTTGGATGGTACCGTGTTGGATACCGCGCAAGATTTGGTCGGTGCGTTGAATATTGTGCTGCAAGAACAAGGATGTAGCCCAGTTAGTTTGGAAAAAGCCCGTCCTTCAGTCTCTCTTGGGGCGGGAGCGTTGATTAAGTGCGGTTTTGGATATCGCAGTGACGAACCAGATTTTGAAACTTTGCGACAACGTTTGGTAACAGTGTATAGTGAGCATATTGCTGATTATACTTGTTTATTTGACGGCATGGATGATGTGCTGACAACTTTAGAACGACAAAATATTCGTTGGGGCATCGTCACCAATAAAATCACTTTTTTGACTGAATCGCTGTTAGAAAAATTAGATTTAACAAAGCGTTGCGCCTGTGTTGTCAGCGGTGATACCCTCTCGGAGAAAAAACCACATCCTGCTCCCTTGCTTCATGCGTGTCAATTGGCACAGAGTGATCCAACTCGTTGTATTTACGTGGGAGATGCGGCGCGGGATATCGAAGCGGGACAACGGGCGGGAATGCAAACTGTCGCTGCTTTATACGGTTATATTGCAGAAAATGATAATCCTCATCATTGGAATGCGACCGCGATGATTGACAAACCATTGGATTTATTAAATTGGTTGGAGCTATGTTAGACGACGTTCGAGATTATTTGCAACAAGAGCTACGTTTGCCGGAAATTCGCGGCGAAGACTGCGTTCATGCCCATATTGAAACTGCCTCGTGTCGAGCGTGTGTCGAAATTTGCCCAAAGCACGCATGGCAGTTGAGTGATGAAAGTTTGGGGATTGATACCGAAGCCTGCGATGGTTGTGGTTTATGCGCGCCGGTGTGTCCACAAGGAGCAATTTTGCATGATCATTTTCCATTCTTACGCCAATTTAATCAATCAGTTATCGCGTTAGTGGCGTGCGAACGAGCGGGGATTGAACCCGGCAAGGGAGTGATTCCCTGTATTCATGCGTTTAGTTTGGAAGAAATTCTAAAATTGTATCAAAAACAAGAAGTTCGTGGCTTTTTGGTCTGTCATGCCGACTGTTCGCAATGTTCACGACACAGTAGGTTGAATTTGTCCACTCAATTAGAACAGATTAATGTCGCATTAGGGCAGCGTAAACAAACGGGTTTAGTGTATCGTGATGTTTCTATTGAAATTTGGCGAGAACAACGTGATAAGTTACCCCAGCCCGTGGTGAAGGGGCCCGAAGTCAGTCGGCGGAATTTCTTGCGGTTGGGGGCGCAACAGGTGGTACAGGAAACTTTGAAAGCTAAGGGCATGGTGGAGGAGAAAAAATTTGTGCCGCCCGGTGCATTATTGTCTGCCAGTGACACGGCGATTTTTCCGTATGTGCCTCATTTGCAACCAGAATTGTGTAATGGCTGTGATGCGTGTTTGCAAGTGTGCCCTCATCGAGCGTTGTTGTTGGATTTGGAGCAGGCGCGTTATGTAGTCAATGTGGAGAATTGTTCTCACTGTTTGATGTGTCAAGATATTTGTGCCCAGAAAGCGATTCAAGTTGTACAATGGGTTGTACCTCAAGCAATACAATTTTCACTACACACAGCAAGATGTAAACACTGTGGCAGACCGTTTCATCGTCCTGTGGAATATCAAGCAGATTCAACAACTTGTCATATTTGTAGCCAAGTCAATCATTATCGCAATTTGTTTCAAGTATATTAGATAATTTTAGGTTATTCATGAACCAGTTAGCCCAAATTCTCAAAGATTCCAATTGCAAACTGACTCAATTTAAAACTGTTGAAGTTCAATTTTATGTGCCAATAACATCGCTTAACTCCCTCAGTTGCGTCACATTTTAATTGTGGTGAGGATTCTAAATCGTGAATTCATTGATTTTACCGACGACGAAAGTTTATCCACTGCATTGAACATCAAAAAGCGATTATAATAGCGAGAAAGTTAGGTTGTGTATCTCGTTGTTCATCAATTTATTTTCATGAGATAGGTGAAATATGTCGTGTTCTCTTTGGAATCGCTGTTTGATGATGTTGGCTTTATGGGGATGGCACCAGCATACAGTGTTTCGATATTGGTGAATGAAAATGATTCTCCATACACATTGAATTTAGTCAACACTGGGCTGTTTTGTACAACGGTCTGGACTAATTTCCATAGCTCGAATGGCAATTCTGGTTTGCTCAGTACTTCCCATTCTGGCTGGGCAGGTAGTGACCTCAATCCTGACCTTTGCTAAAAACAAGTATGGCACAGCTCGAATTGACGCGTGGGGAGATTTTACTGGATTAAATTCCTGTTTCCTCTGCCTTTGTCCGGGCGCAAGCATTCCAATCGACGTGCGGGTCAATGCGTTGCCGCTATTTGACAGCAAACCGCTGCTCACCACCCACGCGCCCCTGCCTTATACCTACAAAGTGACTGCCACTGATCCCGATGGCGGCGATTCACTCAAAATTTCTGCCCTGACTAAACCCACATGGTTGACGCTGACTGACAATGGCAATCGGACAGCAACGCTTTCTGGTTCGCCCGGTTGTGGGGATTCCAAACATCACCCGATCTCGCTGGAAGTCACGGATAGTATGGCGAAAGTGAAACAAGATTTTACGCTGGATGTTTACCCGTGTGCAGCAAGCAATTTGAGCATCGGCGGGGCAACGGTCAGCACGTTGAATTTATCTTGGACAGACAATAGTTTAGATGAAACGGGTTATCGGATTTACCGAAACGGGGTTGAATTAACGCCCAGTCCGCGAGTTGCTGCCAATACCACCGCGTTTACTGACACCGGGTTGGCGTGCAGCACCACCTATGCTTATCAACTCGCCGCGACCAATGAAATTGGAAATTCTTTGATAATTGAAAGAGTTGCGACCACTGCCCCTTGTCCGCCCACCGATTTAACTTCAACTGCGACCCCATTTCAAATCAATTTGGCATGGACGGATAATAGCCCAGATGAAGCGGGTTTTAAAATCTTGCGCGATCATAATGAATTCTTGCCCAGTCCGGTCGTGACGGAAAATGTAACAGCTTACAATGACTTAGGTTTAACGTGTAGCACCCCCTATTTTTACGAAGTGCTTGCCACCAATAGCAATGGTGATTCCACCAGAATTAATAAAATTGTGACTACCTTGCTCTGCGCGCCGACTTTATTGTCTGCTATTGCCACCCCCGATCAAGTTGATTTAACATGGCAAGATAACAGTCCCGACGAAGCTGGATTTAAAATTTTTCGAGATGGTCAAGAATTAACGCCCAGTCCACGAGTGAACACGCCAAATGTCACGACTTACCGCGATCTCGGCTTGAATTGTGGCACAACCTATTATTACGAAGTATTTGCGACCAACATTTACGGCGATTCGCTCAAAACAGATACCACCATTATCACCTTGCCTTGCGCGCCGAGTCATTTCACCACGACCGATGTTGACGAATTTTATTTTCGATTTTCTTGGATAGACAATAGTTTAGATGAGACTGGTTTTAAAGTTGAACGGGACGGCATCCTGCTTCACACCACTGCTGCCAATGTGACATTATTCGATGACTGGCGTTTGTATTGTGACACAAATTATCACTATACTTTGAAAGCCACCAATGAACGCGGTGATTCCTTCCCCGTTTTCCTCAATTTAGCGACAAAACCTTGTCCAATCAGTTCTGCACCGCCGGTACCTTTGAAAGATGGCTATATTACTGATCAGAGAACGAATCATGGGCAAACTGCGATCAATTTGACGATAGAAACAACCGGAAGCGTGGCGGGGGGAATATTGGCGGGTAAAAATATCACGCTTGCAGCGGGTGCAACTCTCAGCGGTGGGCAAGTCAGTGGTTTTAATACCAATTTAGGCGTGATGGACAACATTACCGTGACGCAATATTCTGAAGTACAAGGCGGGAATTATGCGGGAAAAATTGTCAATCATGGCACGATTACTGGGGCAACTTTTGCGGCGGGTACGGAAGTTGAAAATCATGGGACGTTAAAAAATCCGTTGATTTTGCCCGGCGTGAAAGTGTCCGGTGGAAAAATGACGGGAACAATCATCTCGTTAGGCGAATTTGAAAATGTAGAGATTTCCCCTTCTGCCAAAATTATCACACAAGTCAGCGCGATACCGCCAGAAATTTTTCAACAAAGTGATGCTCAAACTTTAACCGCCCTACCTTCCAGTGTATTGAGCGAAATTTCGCCCGAACAATTTGCACAAATTCCCGTCGCAGCCCTCAGCGGTTTAACGGCTCAAAATATGGGTGCGATCTCGCCACAAGTGATTCAATCGTTGGAGGCTGAACAAGTGGCAGCGTTGGATGTGGAGCAATTCAAGCAAATGCCAGAGGAGAGCGTCGCAAAATTTTTGACCAATTTCGATGCGACGGCAATCACGCCACAAGAAGCAGAAAAATTATTACCGCAAGGCTGGAAAATGGATGCAGCGGGAAATTTAACCGTGCCACCCCATACTCAAATTGCTTTGAAAACCGTCAGTTTGGCGCAATTGCCCGAAGGGATTGCAATGCCCAGCCTGCCAGATTTAAACAGTAGTTTTGCGTTGTATGGCAAGGGATCGCAACCGGTATTATCGCAATTAAATCAATTGGGTGTTCAAGATAATTTCACGTTGGCTCAACAACCGGTCGGCGTTGTTCATGCCACTGTCGCAGGAAGTGAGGCAAATCCAACCCGAAATAAATTCGCCTTCATGATTGATCCTGAACACTTGTTTATTTTGGATGAAAATGCGTTGCGGGGTTTACAATTGAATGAGCAAGGGTAATATATCCTCGTCACTAAAGATGGTAAACAGATTCCGATCACGCCGATGACGCAAGACCCAGAGGGTTTATTGACCGTATTGGGGAAAAATACCGCGATTGATATCCGTCCCACCGGAGAAGCTCTGATCAAATATACGCCTATCAAGCGGACGCGTGACGGTGAGGAAGTTCACAGTATCTGTATGTTTGACCCGTTTATCGAACCTGCGCCGGAAGATATTTGTACGCCAGAAGGAATTTGTGATTGGGATCAAGCAGATGAGTCGATGCAACCGGGAATGCGTTCGGGCAGAAATTTACGGGCGAAAGCGGCGGCGAAAATTATTTATCCCGATGGCACGGCGCAAAAATTGTATCCTGCGGTTTTGTTTCCTGATACGTTGATTGAAGAAGCCAAGAAAATCAGTGGGGTAGGGAAAATAATTTTCCGAATGGATGGCACTTTCGCGGTCACCTATCATGGCATCAAGTTGTTGTTAAGTCCTGAATTTGATACCCAAGTGCAACCGATTCCCGCGGGCAAAAAATTTGAGCCGAGTTTAACATTACAACAAAATAGTCAATTGTTGTATCAAGTTCCCTATTTAGATCAATTATTTACTACGACGTTAGTGATCACCGAAGTTCCCATTCTTGAAACGCCATAAAGCCAAGGTATCGGCAAATAGCAACCTTGCAAACGATAATCCCGCGTTGCAAGGTCGGTTGGGGGGAGTTTTCTCAAGCGCATGAAACTATTGAAACTGCAACTGATGTTATAAATAATTTCCCCACTGCTTCTTCGCATCACCAAATACCAAAAAATGAGGATTGAGTAATGAATCTTTGGTGTTATAAAGCAAGGGTTGCAACAATGTATCGGTGAGATGCCCTCCAGCTTGCTCGACAATACACTGTGCCGCGGCGGTATCCCATTCCGATGTGGGTCCAAATCGCGGATAAATATCGGCTTTGCCCTCTGCCACCAAACAAGATTTTAACGAGCTCCCAATGCTTATCAATTCGACCGGCATGTTTAATCGCTGAATGAATGTTTGCAAGGTTTCCCCCGCATGAGAACGGCTTCCCGCGACAATCAGTTGATCGGAGGGACAATCTCGCGCCAAAATGCGTTGTGGTTGCTGTCCTTGCTCTTGTTTAAAAGCCCCATAACCGCGACACGCATAATAAAGCACTTGTGTTACTGGCACATAGACCACTCCCAAAATAGGTCGATGCGCTTCAATCAGGGCAATATTGACGGTAAATTCACCATTACGCTTGATAAATTCGCGAGTGCCATCCAACGGATCAACCAACCAGTAACATTGCCATTGAATCCGCTCTTGGTAGGGAATATGACTTGATTCTTCAGAAAGAATAGGATAGTTCGACGGTAACGCGGAAAGCCCCGCCACAATCGTATGATGCGCTGCCATATCCGCTTTCGTCAAGGGCGTGTTATCATCTTTTTTTTGTACAGTAAAATCATCGGTGGCGTAAATCTCCATAATTTTCGCGCCTGCCAATTGAGCAATGGTGACTACCGAATGCAATAATTCCGTTAATGCTGTTGTATTTGGGGCAGAAGGTTCGTTAGTCATCGTTATTTTTCCTTAAGAATCAAGTTACCAACAATACTGTCGCCAATTTTTTTATTGAACGTGAGACTTGAACTGTATAGAACCGATTTGAAATCTTTAATACCAAGTGAAACAGGTCTATAACCC
>DYNO01000150.1 GCA_020721025.1 Thiomargarita sp.
CAAAGAAAGAAAATTTGACATTAGCAGATAGAATCTTCAGTTGTGACTGTGGTTTGGTCATTGACCGAGATTTAAATGCTGCAATTAACCTGAATAACTATCGTTGTTAGATAGTTAGAGTCGCGACCAGAATCAGCGAGACTTTAAACGCACGTAAGAGTCATTTAAGACTTGAGTTATCAAGCAGTGATGTTGACGACGTGAATAACGTTTGGTTTTCTACAAACGCTTAACGATATTTTTAAACTTTACTTTTTTACTGAGTTTGAAGATTTCAAATCGGTTCTATAGGTTAAATTAAAAAATCTTACAAATGATTTAAAGTAGCGGATTAAGCTATGTTACTAGCCCACAAGATTGAATTAAGACCCACAGAAGAACGAATACCTTAATAAGTGTTGTGGTACGGTCGGACATTGCTATAATCAATTACTTGAACGCTTTAGCCAAAAAGAGAATCCATTTTCATTGCAAGCTGCCAATGCGTTTTATCGAGAAATATGTGCTACTTTTGAATGGTATTCTGAAGTTGCGTGCAGCATTTCTCAAAATGCAGTTCAAGATTTATTCAGTGCTTTCAATCACTTTCCTGTTTTCACAGGAACAAGCCTTTCGTCAGGTTAAAAACGGGGAGAAACCCGGTTTTCCAAAGTTCAAGAGATTGGTCGAAAGTTGCGGATTTCGAGATTAAAAACTTACATCGACATGCGTCAACCGCTCCGGTTTCGTGGTCAATTGAAACAAGTCACGATTTCCAAAAAAGCAGGAAAGTATTTTGCATCATTCTTAATAGATACAGATGATTACGTTCAAGAGTATCCCAATCGTCAAGAATCCGTTGGCGTGGACTTAGGGATTAAAACATTAGCAACACTAAGCAATGGTGAAGTCTTTCCGAATACCAGACCATTGCAAAGAAACTTTGCAAAAAAAGAGAATTTGACATTAGCAGACAGAATCTTCAGTTGTGACTGTGGTTTAGTTATCGACCGGGATTTGAATGCTGCAATTATGTTAAATAACTATAGTAGTTAAGTAGTTAGAGTCGCGACCCGTATCAGCGAGACTTTAAACGCACGTAAGAGCAGTGTCAGACTCAGTGTATCGAGCTTCTGTGTTGACGACGTGAATAACGTTTGTTTTACTACAAATGATTTAAGATCACTATAGAATAGACGCGAAACGAACATCGCTACATTTTGGAATGATGATGAATACCACACAGTTAACCATTTTTGCAACCGCATTGGGACTGGGCGCGACATTATTTGCAAATCATGTCAATAACACATGTTACAGCAGCGATATTGAGAATCAACGTAGTTGCCCCCTTGCATTGTTACTGCCGAAACCTATTCCTTCTGAAGTTGAAATCAATCAGTTACGGGAAGAAAAAGCGCGTTTAGACGCAGAAAAAAAGACGATACAGACTCAGATGATGGCATTGCAAAAAACCATTTCTGATTTGAAACAGGGAGAAAATGAAAAAAACGCATTGCGTAAGCAGTTGGATGAAATGCAACGACAGTTATCAAAGTCCCAGCAAACCGAGGTGGAACGCGCTGCACTACGTCAACAAGTCACGACATTACAACAAAAATTGACAGAAATGCACGTGACCCCGCCCCAGTTGCCCAAACCACCGCCCGCCGATATTTCTGTGAGTTTGCCATTAACGGTGCAGGGAAAGGTGGATTTTGAGGCAATTTTTTCTCCCCTTCCGCCAGTACGCGATTCCTTTGAAAAGAAAGAAGAATTTGCAACTCGCTTGAAGCAATTTGAGCAATATCAATCACACTTGGTAGAAGAGTTGAATCAGGTCGCAACACAACATGATCTCAGAGTACAAGCGGGAATAGCGCAACTGGAAAAGCAAAATTATAATGTTGATAAAGCGGAATTCGTGGTGCAATTGACTTGGGCAGATTGGATCGGGCAACGCTTTGTTTTGGATGATGTCGCGCGGGTTGCCGTCGTGCGTGATGTTGCCAAAAGTCTATTTGAAGAAGGACCGCAAAAACCGGTGTTTGTAACATTGCAAACGAAGGGCGCGCAGAAAACCATAGCGAATAGTTTTTTAATCGGATTGGGCAAAGAAATCAATTTGTTAATGACTCCGCCGAAAGTTGCTGACTCATTTCGTGACAAGTTGAAAGATGGCAGTTGGGGCCCCGAATTGGTGTGGATTCCTTCAGGAACATTTCCGATGGGTAGCACTCAGGGATCCGAGGACGAAAAACCCGTGCATGTCGTTACACTCAAGAGTTTCGCGCTTGGGAAATATGAAGTAACTTTTGATGAATATGATCAATTTTGTGAAGCAACCGCGCGGGAAAAACCCAGTGATGCAGGTTGGGGACGCGGCAAACGACCGGTGATAAATGTGACTTGGGACGATGCAAAAGCATACACGAAATGGTTAAGTGAGCAAACCGGCAAGGATTATCGTTTGCCAACTGAATCACAATGGGAATATGCGTGTCGGGCGGGAAATGTTGGAAAATATACTTTTGGCGATGATGTGAATCAGTTGGGAAATTACGGGTGGTATGATAAAAATTCGGAGGAAAAAACGCATCCTGTTGGTGAGAAAAAACCAAATGCGTTCGGATTATACGATATGCACGGGAATGTATGGGAATGGCTTGAAGATGTTTGGCACAGTAATTATGAAGGCGCGCCGAATGATGGCACTTTCTGGGGGAGTACGTGGGTCAGCGGGGGTGAATCGAATAAGCATCTCTTGCATGGAGGTTCGAGCCTCGTCAATGATGACGAATTGCGCTGCGCCAACCGTCATGCCACCGAACTGACTGAGCAGATGAACTATCTCGGATTTCGTCTTTCTCGAATGTAAATTGTAAATTTCAATCAGGTCAGCAATTCCCAATATGAAATCATCGTGAATTTAGATTTTCGTACTAAGAACCACTGACATCTGATTGAGTTGCAGTTTCACTTGGTATGATGAGCGGATTTAATCTATCATTTTTTCTCAAGTGACGATCTACATGATATAATTACTGCAATTTTTTGAGTAGGATACATTTCCCATGTACGGTACTTCAATCGATTGGCAAACCATTGCCTCACACATCAGTTTAGTGATCGGGCAACCCTTTGAAATACAAAACTGTTATAGCATTGGCGGTGGTCACATTAACAGCAATTATCGAATTGAAAGTGCAGGACAAAGTTATTTCGTCAAGATCAATCAACCCCACTGTTTTGAAATTTTTGCCGCCGAAGCCGCGGGACTTGCTGAATTAGCACAACCCGCCGTGATCAAAGTACCTGTGCCGCTGTGCTGGGGAACAACCTATCATCACGCGTATTTAGTCATGGAATACATCACGTTACGCAACGATAGCCAAGTTTCCAGCGCCCAATTAGGACATCAACTCGCAGTGCTGCACCAAGTGGTCAAAATTCCTTATGGATGGCATCGCAATAATTACTTAGGCACGGTTGAACAAATGAACACGCTCACTGATGAGTGGGTGGACTTTTGGCGCACTAACCGCTTGAATTATCAACTCGAACTCGCAGCACGCAAAGGCTATACGGGAATCTTGCAAACGCAGGGAGAACAATTACTCGCCGACATGCACCTGTTTTTCTCCGACTATACGCCACTGTCTTCGCTACTGCACGGGGATTTATGGGCGGGCAATTACGGCATTGATACCCGAAATCAGCCGGTGCTATTTGACCCAGCAGTTTACTACGGCGACCGGGAAGTCGATATCGCGATGACTGAACTATTCGGTGGTTTTCCCAACCGATTTTATCAAGCCTATCAAGACACCTTCCCGCTGGATTCGGGCTATGTGGTGCGTAAAAAATTATATAATCTTTACTACATTCTCAACAATCTCAACACCTTTGGCGGTGGTTATTTGCGGCAGGCAGAAGGAATCATCTTGGGTTTACTCAGTGAATTACATTAAAATGTAACCAACTATTTTTTGGATTATTGCCTAAATCAACCGCATGATCATGACTAACCGATGAGTTCATCAACAAATAAAGAGATTTTTTTGCAGAAATTGCATATAAATCATTAAAAATTGCTATACTCTACTAAAATGTAACCACTATCAAGCATCATTTTTGCTGAGATTGCACTCAACCAAGAATGCTTATCTCCCAAACCAATATCTCCTAAACAACTATGCCGAACTTGATCATTCACGGTGGGTTATTTAATTTAGATGCCATACAAAAGCGTCATATTGAAGAACGATTCCATGAAGCACTGGTCGCTACTGTGAAACAAGGATTTGATGTTTTACAGTCGGTTGGCGCGAGGGCGTGCGTGCTGCATACCATTCGGATGTTGGAAGATGAACCGATATTTAATGCGGGTACCGGTTCAAAAATGCAACTCGATAAAAAAATTCGCATGTCTGCCGCGTTAATTGACAGCCAAACGAACTGCTTTTCTGGTGTCATAAATATCCAACGAGTCAAAAATCCGATAGAAATTGCGAACTTACTCTCTCGTGAAAAACACCACATTTTAGCCGATGAACCTGCGACCGCGTATGCTCGGCAACAAGGGATTATGGAGTACGATCCTACTGTTTCTGAACAACAAACGTGGTATGAACAAAACTGCTTGCAAAAATTTAGCACAGTGGGCGCGGTGGCTCTTGATCAAAATAATATTATTTGCGCGGGAACATCCACCGGTGGCATCGGTTGCGAACTGCCCGGACGCGTCAGTGACAGTGCGACGGTTGCGGGAACTTATGCCGCATCAAAAGCAGGAATTTCATGCACCGGCATTGGAGAACATATTATTAATCAAGCCGTTGCAGCAAAAATTGTGACACGAGTTCAAGACGGTATGACCTTACAACAAGCTGTCAATAAAACCATTGATGAAGGCAGAGAACATCAATATTACTTTGGTCTCATTGGCTTAGATGTTGAAGGTAACACCGTAGTCGGCAAAACGTTGCGGGAAGATTTTGCGATAATTTACGCCAGCTACGACGGTGAAAAATTAGCCGCGTTCCCTTAAAATTTCACCCATGATTCCCGCTGCCATGACTCCCCATCATTCTGACGCAATCAAGCTCAGTATTGTTTTTCTGAACTACAATCGTATTGCAGAAACTCGTTACACATTGGCACAATTACACACCCTGCTGCAAGATCGCCACGATATTGAAGTCATTGCGGTCGATAATGCGTCGATTGATGGCACCCCCGAATTTCTGCAAACGCAAACTCATTGGATTACCAGTATTTGTTTGGATAGTAACACGGGAATTGCAGGATATAATCACGGTTTTGAACGGGCGCGTGGGCAATACATTTTTGTCTTAGATGACGATTCGCACCCGGTCAACGTCCAAACGCTCGATAATTTAATTAAACGTCTTGATGCTCAACCGCAACTCGGTGTAATTGCTTGTCAAATTGAATCCCCTGATGGAAAAATTGTACACAGTTGGCATTTACCAAACAGTTCTGAACCTTGTCCCGCGACCGCGTTCATCGGCTGTGGTTTCGGGATTCGTCGAGAATTATTTGCACAAGTGGGTTGGTATCCCGCCGAATTTTTTTTGTATCAAAATGAAATTGAGGTAGCAATTCGAGTTTTGATGCACAATTATCAAATTTTCTATGATCCCACTTGTCGCGTGATTCATCGTCAATCGCCGGTAGGACGCACCACTTGGCGGGCGGTGTATTACCCTACTCGTAACACGATATGGATTATTCGGCGTTATTTTCCTTATCCCATTGCCATGTATTTGATCGCCTCCCGGTTGAGTTTTGGATTCATTCGCGCCGTACAATCCAGAGAATTCGGTTGGTATGCACAAGCGGTCAAAGAAGCCTTTTTTACGCCCATCCCGCGCCAAGTATTGCCACAACCGTTATTAAAACAATTAACCGGATTTTCTCAAAATAATAGCGTGTGGCATCAACTGGTTAGCTATCTACGACGCAATTGATTTTAGTATAAATACTCGGATGCACCGGATTGACGTTTACAATATAACTGAATGATTTCAAATATTTTTATTCTAATCGCTGATCACTCTCCCAATTCATGAGCAAGGCTGTTTATAACATTTGATCGATTAAATCGCATAAACAGTGAATAATGAGCAAATGAACTTCTTGAATGCGTGCCGTGGATTGATTGGGAACACAAATTTCGACATCATTGGGTTGCAATAACGCGCGCAATTGCCCTCCCTGATTGCCCGTCAATGCGATCACGTTCATCTGGCGTTGTTGAGCCGCCGCGACTGCTTTGAGAATATTAGGGGAATTGCCGCTGGTGCTGATCGCCAACAACACGTCGCCCTCCTGACCTAACGCATAGATTTGTTTTGAAAACACAATATCGAACTGATAATCATTGGCTATCGACGTTAAAGTGAAACAATCGGTGGTCAGCGCAATTGCCGGCAAACCGGGACGGATTTTTTCAAACCGATTCAACATCTCCGAAGAAAAATGCTGGGCATCTCCAGCCGATCCGCCGTTGCCACAACTAAGAATTTTGCATTGTTGCTGCAAACATTGTATAATTAAATCAGCCGCTTGCACAATCTTTGGTGCGACAATTGCCTGTGATTCGGTTTTTGCCGCGATACTGGCAGAAAACAATTGATTGACATGTTGCAGTGTATCCACTCAAGTCACCTTTTTTTGATTAATCGTCGTCTGAATCATCGTCAAATTCTAGGTCATCACCGTCCCCAAGGTAGTTAATGACTTGAAGCAGTCCTATCATCAACACAGTTGTTACCGCGATACACAACAGGGTGGCTTCAAACAAACTGAGGGGAAACAATTGGATAATAAAATATCCTAAGCCAAGAAACATCGCAGTGAATGCGAGAATCACAATTAAAGCAATTAAAATCAGTGTGATTAACTTTACCATAAGTGAAATCATTGAGTCAGTTCCCATTGCCAAGCGTGTTGAATAATCGTAGGTAATTCAGCATATTGTGGTTGCCAGCCGAGTTGTTGTCGGGCTAATCGAGAATCTGCGACCAATCGTGCTGGATCACCGCCGCGCCGTTCTCCAATCACAATCGGAATGGATTTTCCGGTTATTTGTCTTGCTATTTCAATGACTTGACGGATAGAAAAGCCTTCGCCATTGCCTAGATTATACACGGCACTGTTGCCACCGGCGAGTAATTGTTGTAATGCCAACAGATGAGCTTGACATAAGTCATTGATATGCACGTAATCTCGGACACAAGTACCATCGGGAGTATCGTAATCTTGCCCAAAAATCGTGAGTTGCGGTAATTTTCCATGTGCAGCGTGCAATACCAAGGGAATCAGATGAGTTTCTGGCAGATGCCGTTCGCCCAATTGCCCCTCCGGATCCGCCCCGGCAGCATTGAAGTAGCGCAAACAGACTGATTTCAATTGATGAGCAGAATCATAATCTTGCAATGCCCGCTCGACCATCATTTTAGAACTGCCGTAAGCATTAATCGGATTTTTAGGATGTGCTTCATCCACGGGAATATAATGTGGTTCTCCAAAAATCGCGGCGGTTGAAGAGAAAATGAAGTTTTTCACGCCATGAGCAACCATCGTATCTAGTAAATTCAAGGTATTGGCGAAATTATTTTGATAATATTTGCCCGGCAATTTCACCGATTCCCCCACTTGTATGAATGATGCGAAGTGCATCACCCCATCAAATTGATAGCCCTTAAACAGATAGTTCAAACAAGTTTTATCCGCCAAGTCGCCAAAAACAAAATCCCCCCCCAAAACTGCATCACGATAGCCGCCTGATAAATTATCTAAGGTAACAACATGATAGCCGTGTGCGAGTAACATTTTGACCATGTGTGAACCAATGTAGCCTGCACCACCAACTACGAGAATGTTTTTCATGCGGATGTCCTTTTCTGAACTGTAGATTTCCTAATTTATATAAATGATAGGATTATTAATGAGTTAGGCTGTTTGTCTTACTCATTCATCGTGTCCGAAATTGGATTGTAACACATATAGTGTTCCTAAATGATGTGTAGAATGGGGTGATAATACCAGAGTATTTT
>DYNO01000151.1 GCA_020721025.1 Thiomargarita sp.
CTAGTGTAAAATTGACGCGGTGACCAGTTATTTTTCCACATTGAAATATCAGCGAATATGAGGGTTTAGATTTTTTAATCATCCGTATCGCTTGAAATTCAATGACTACGCGCATACAATTGAGACAACATCGGTTGGATTGTCGTTCATCTGGCAAAGTTTAGCGAAATCTACCACATCCGTCAATCATCCTTTTTAGCAAGTAGCTATTCTCAGATGATCAGCAAATATCAATATTTTCAATAATCCGTTGATGAATATCAATGTTTCGTTTGCGATACCACAATCCCAGCAGAATCTCTGTTCCATACTCACACAGAATAAAGGAACACAAACCGTGTCAGCCCCTCACACTCAAATCTCCTCTAGCCGTTCGCGTTTGATCGAAGCGAAGTTAGAAGCTCTTTTTCAAGTGGGTCAAGTTCTTAGTCGCTCGTTACGCCTAGAAGAAACTTTGCAGGGTGTGCTACAAGTGCTGCATGATAAAGCCGGCATGTTGCATGGCATGGTGACATTGCGTGGTCAGCAGCAGGGCGAATTGGCGATCACAGCCGTGTACAGTGGCGGGAAACCATTACGAGATAAAGTAACTTATCGTTCGGGGGAAGGCATCATTGACAGTGTGCTTGAAGACTGCAAAACGATTGTTTTACCCCGAATTGCAGGCGATGCCCGGTTTTTGGATCGGTTGGGATTGTATGATCTCAACTTACCATTTATCGGCATTCCAATTCAAATCAACGGTGACGAAGTGGTCGGCGTACTTGCAGCACAACCCTGCTCTAGCGAGGATGCTCTGTTACCAGATCGTACCCGGTTTATGGAAATGGTGGCACAATTGGTAGCACAAACAGTGCGGTTGGCGCGTGAAATTGAGAAAGAACGTCGTGATCTCACCGATGAGCGGGATCGTTTACGGCGGGCGGTGCGTGGCAATTATGGATTCGACAATGTGATTGGGCATTCCAGCGCGATGAAGCGGGTATTTGACACCGTGCGACAAGTGGCAAAATGGAATACGACGGTGTTAATTCGTGGTGAATCTGGCACCGGCAAAGAATTGATTGCCAACGCGATTCATTACAACTCTCCGCGCAGTCAAGGCGAATTTGTCAAGGTCAATTGTGCTGCATTGCCAGAAAATTTATTAGAATCCGAACTTTTTGGGCATGAGAAAGGGGCATTCAGCGGGGCAATCAGTCAACACAAGGGACGCTTTGAGCGCGCCGATGGTGGCACCTTGTTTTTAGACGAAATTGGCGAAACCACGACCACTTTTCAAGCAAAATTATTGCGTGTGTTGCAAGAAGGCGAATTGGAGCGGGTGGGGGGAAATCGCACGATTAAAGTGGATGTACGCATTATTACAGCAACCAATGTTGATTTAGAAGCGGAAGTGGAAGCCGGGCGGTTTCGTGAAGATTTGTATTATCGCCTCAACGTCATGCCCATTGTGTTGCCACCGTTGCGAGAACGTTCTGAAGATATTCCTGAACTTGCTCGTTTTCTGGTCAACAAAATTGCGAAAAGTCAAGGTCGTCCGTTAGAAATTACTGACAGTGCATTTCGATTATTGATGCGCCATCAATGGCTAGGGAATGTGCGGGAGTTGGAAAATCGTTTAGAACGGGCAGCGATTTTATGCGAAGATGGTAAGATCGACCGCACCGTGCTGAGTTTGACGGGATTGGAGGATGAATTGCCATTGACCACGCATCAGACTGTGCCGAAAATTGATTTGAAAGACCCAAATTTAGACGAGCGGGAGCGGGTAATTGCTGCATTAGAACAGGCGGGTTGGGTGCAAGCAAAAGCGGCTCGATTGCTCGACATGACACCGCGGCAAATTGCGTATCGCATTCAGATTTTAAACATCAAGTTACGCAATATTTAGTTTTGATGAATTACACATCTTCAATCACTTGTAAAGTCAAGAAAACTTTACAAAATGACAATATGGTAATTCTTCCTCATTCCAACGCGGAGCATCGGAACGAGGAAAAATCTGACAAATTTCAACAACTCGTCAGGTTTGACTATACCCGATCTTCAGGTTGCCATAGATATTTTGTCATGATTGCCTGTTTTTGGTGAGGTGCATCATGAATCACTTGGCGCGCGGCATGAATGGACTGCTCTAAATTTTCTATCTCAGCTACCAGTTTTTCCTGATCAGCAAGAGATGGAACTGGAATAATTAATTGATAAATATCGTTTCTATTAATACCGGGCACACCACTCCCGCGTATCATGGTATCTAATTTCAATTCTAACAAGACATAGTATAAATACTTGATTGAACAAGGTAGCTTGGGATTGACATAAAAAGTTGTATCAATGGGATAACAATTTTTATCTATGTAAGTGATCTTGCCCGCGGAGCCTTTCCTTCCTACAATAATTGCTGGTGCTTCAACCAGATATTCATTGTGATAACCCGTAATCCCATTAGAACCCATGACTGGATAATCACCAATAACTCTCTTAGCCTCTGGTAAATTTTTACCATATTCCAGCGAAAATACCTTTTCTACTTTTTGCATTTCAAAGTTGTTGAGAAACCAACCGCGTACATGCGACTCAATTTTCTTGTTGGCTTCTTCAATCAGTTTAAATGCTCCGCCAACTTCGGTTTCAATTACCTCACACTCAGCGACAATCTGTTGCTGGATGGATAACGGAGGGAGAGGAATTTTAAAATTAGATATTTCTGTCTTAGAAATTTCTTTAAATGTCATTCCGCTAGCTAGAGTCGCGATATCAGAAGCAAACAAGGTAAGCATTTCATATAAAAACTCATGCATTATTTTACGTTCATCGCAAATAAAATTCTTATAGCCTTGATTTGTAGCGGTTTCAACCTTGGCAATAGTCACGTCCCCAATAGTTGCTCGACTTGAAAAAATAACTGTGTTGATTGGCAATAACTTAGCACTGCTGTTTTTTAATCCCGCTGGGGTAATTTTTCGTTGAGTTGAATAAAGATATTTATTTTTTGTATCCACCAGAGTTGCCCAATTGATATCGCCATCCCAATATTCAGCAATATGAGATTTAGGTGTACCTCCGGACTGTATTTCTGCAATTTCCCCCAACTTCACCCATTCCCACTTTGTTTCAACAGTCGTATTTTTCCGAGGCATGAGAGACAACGCGAAATTAAAATCTTTGCGCGAAAAATCCAATAAATCTTCCAGCCGCGCGGTCGTCACAACTGATTGTAATTGCTTAGGAATATCAAACGAGTTACCGAGAAAATTTTGCTGAATATAAAAATTCACCTTTTCGACATCGCAGCGATCATTGGGATTAAACATTGGCGTGATAATGTCATAAATCGTTTCACCGCCATTGTACTTAATTCCCTCATTTCCTTTCGCACCGCTCCACTCATACCCCAAAAACAGCTTTTGTTCCTTGTTATCATTGGGACTTTTTACCAACAATACTTTTTGTGGATTCAGACGTGCCAAGATAAAATAATACAATTTCTGTTTCTCAATCGCTTGTAAATAAACCAAAAATCGCTTATTCAATTCACTTTGTTGGTCAGCCGGCGTTTTTGCCTTAAACTGCTTTGATTCTTTCAACTTTTTAATATCATTCAAATTATCAAAACCAGCTTGATAATCTTTAAATATTTCAGTCGCGAACAACGTTTCATCCGGCGCACCGCGCAATAACGATTGATACGCTTCAAAAGCAATTTCAATATGTTGGCAATATTGTCGAACCAAATCAATATCTAAATACGCGCCTCCGTGCATTGCAACTTCATTATCCCAATCTGCAAAGAAATTTCCCACCCGATTCCAAAAATGTTCAGCCGGTTCAGGACGTTGAGCTTTACGCCGCAAAAATAAAATGACAGTATTCGTGCCCGTTTTGCCAAAAGTATTGCTTCCCAACTCAACAATGCTCACAAAATCAAAATGTTTCAGCAAAATTTCACGGGTGGCACTGTGCATCGCATCAGAATTTGACAGCACCGAACTGGGGACAATCACCCCCATCACGCCATGACCCGCCAACAATTGCTTCGCCCGTTCCAAAAAGAAACATTGAATATTCTTATTACCGAAATCAGAAACTGTCTCAAGTAATTGATATTTCTCTCGATCTGTTTCATCCAGGGTCAGCAGAAAATCTTCGACAGCAAACGGTGGATTAGCCACCAGAATATCAAAAGATTCATCCTTAATTTTCGGATTGACGGCAAGCGCGTCCGCATCAAGCACTTGAATTTCATCACGTCCATACATAAAAGCTGACACTTTAGCCACTTTTGCTAACCGATCTTCTTTTTCAATACCGTAAATATTTTTATAATATTCCGATGGAGCAATCTCTTTATAACGCTCAATGAGTGGTTTAATTTGCAAGGCGTATTCAGTCAAGAAATGTCCGGAACCACACGCATAATCAATGACTTTCAGCGGTTCATGGCTCGATTGGATATAATTTTCCAGCGGCAACGACATCACAATAAACTTGCAAATCGGCACCGGTGTGAAAAATTGTCCCTCAGTTTGTTTAATGCCATTGTCTAAAAAAAACTCAAACATATCGCCCAAAAACTGATTTTGTTCCGTCGTTTTCAGTCGCAAACCTTGCCACATCTGAATGATTTCTAACAAAATTTTGGCATTCTTATCAAAATATTGTTTATTGAATACTTTGATAAACTCAAAATCTAAACCCTTGTAAAATTTCAATTCTCGAAAGATTTCTTTAATCCGTCGTTTCGTCGCATTGGGTTCTTGCTTAATCGCCCAAAAAGCATCTTCAATCGCTTGATTACTCACATAAATAATTTCTTGCTGCAAAAACTGACTCATGCCTATTTTGTAAAGTTCTTGCAATCTATCAACGAGATCAAAATAATTATCGTAGGCGATGCCCTTCCAATAAAATTTCAAATCATGAGGATGTTCAGTTTCATCGACAATCTTGCATAAAAACAGATTCACCAACACTTCAAACGCATTCTCGCGGCGCGACACATTATGTTTTCTCAAAATGGTGCGAAATTCGTGATACTTGCCTTTAATATCTATAGATTCAAGAACTTTCGTATCAACAGCCAGCGTATATTTATCCTTGCCGATGTGATACGGTTGGATATTATCTTCAAAAATTCCTTGTTCAGTAAATTCAAGCTGATAGGTTTCTTTCCAGACATGAAAACGTTCCTTCACATTATTGGCAGAGCGGAAGTCTTTGAGTTTGCTGTCTTCTGCTAAAATATCTGGATTATCTTTATGTGAAACAATGCGTTGTTCAACGTTGACAGTTGCGGTTTTCTCATCAAAATCAGACGCATATAAACAAACGAATGCCACTTCTTTTTCTTGTTCCACGTAAGAAAACAATTGTCCGCCATCCAACTGCATCTCTTTCCATGCTTTCTCAAACTCTTTGCCCGCCGTTTTGCATTCGATAATCAACAGCGGTTTATTTTGCTGATCCCGAACTAAAATATCCGCACGTCCACCACTTGCACCATGTCCTAATTTCCATTTCGGTTCGAGTTCAATATGTTGTGGTTGATAACCTTTTTCCAACAGCCGATGCACGCACTCAAACACCACGAAATTTTCATTATCGAAAAAGTTGGTGATGAATTCGCCGGAAACGGTTAATTTCTCAGGATAAATGATTTTGCTGAAATTAAATTCTACTTTGAGCTCACAATCACTTTGGGCAAAATGTTTGCTATACGCTCCAGATTCCGCTTTAAATCCAAGTGCAATTAAAACTTTTTTAAGATTTTCTTGAGTGATCATGATGATTTCTTGAAACTACAAGTCGAGAACAATGAAAAAAACCTGACAAATTTCAATAAGTTGTCAGGTTCAAAAGAAAATTAATTGCTTTCCGCTGCTTTATTGTCAGATTTACGAGTGATTTTTTCTTTAATCCGCGCCGCTTTACCACGTAAATTACGCATATAATATAATTTTGCCCGACGCACATCACCACGCCGTTTCACTTCGATGCTTTCAATTAACGGACTGTAACTAGGAAAAACCCGTTCCACACCTTCGCCATGAGAAATTTTACGCACGGTGAATGCAGAGTTAAAACCCCGATTCCGTTTGGCAATTACCAAGCCTTCAAACGATTGTAACCGTTCCCGTTCGCCTTCTTTCACCTTGATTTGCACTGCGATGGTGTCACCGGGTTGAAATGCTGGGAATTTTCTATCTCCCATTTGCGCCTGTTCATGTTGTTCGACAATATTTGCCATGCTTAGTCTCCTTCATATTCTTGAATAAATTGGTGTAACCAGCGTTGTTGCTCTGGCGTTAAATGCTGTTGTTGCAGTAAATCTGGACGTTTGCGCCACGTTCGCAATAACGCTTGTTGTTGTCGCCATTGCGTAATTTGGGCATGATGTCCTTGCAATAATACAGTTGGTACGGTTTGCCCATCAATGGTTTCGGGGCGGGTGTAATGCGGATGATCTAATAAACCGCTGTAAAATGAATCGTTTGCAGCAGAATCGTCGTGTCCCAACGCACCGGGCAATTGTCGCGCCAAGGCATCAATTAACACCATCGCCGGCAATTCCCCGCCACTCAGCACATAATCCCCAATTGACCATTCTTCATCAATGTCGTGTTCTAACACTCGCTCGTCAATTCCTTCGTAACGTCCTGCCACTAAAAGCAATTCTGGACGGGCAAGCAGTTCAGTCACACCTTGTTGGGTCAACGGGCGACCTTGGGGGGAAAGATAAATGACGTGGGCATGGTTGAAAGTGGCTTTGGCGGCACGCAGGGTATCCCGTAGCGGTTGGACTTGCATTACCATGCCGGGGCCCCCGCCGTAAGGTCGATCATCAACTCGGCGGGTCTTATCGTGGGTGTAATCACGCGGATTCCAACAATTCAGTGTAAATAATCCTTGGGTCAATGCCCGCGCCGTCACTCCGCCCACTTGCAGAGCCGCAAACATTTCAGGAAACAGGGTAATCACGCCGATGCGCAAAAAAGGTGGAGTCACTAAAAAGTTGCGTCCCAATTGACCAATAATATTTTTTCTGTCAAATCAATCTTTAAGATCACCTCATCCAAGACAAACGGAATCAGATGCTCGGTCGTACCATCCCGCACTGCAACTACGTCATTCGCGCCCGTTTCCAACAAATGCGTCACTTTTCCTAACGTTGCCCCCGTCGCCGTCAGCACCGTGAGCCCAATTAAATCTGTCCAGTAATATTCGCCATCGTTGATTTGTGGCAATTGCGACCGCGCGACGCTGATATCTGCCCCGACCCAGCGTGCGACTTGATCCCGATCATCATAATTTTTCAGATGGGCAATCAATCCCTTGCCATGTTCTTGACCTTCTTGCACTTCCACCGTATGCCATTGTCCCTGATGTTCGAGTTGCCACGGGGAATAGTGCAAAATATTGTTGGCAGGTTCGGTATAAGAATAAATTTTCACCCAGCCACGCACGCCAAATACGCCGGTAATTTTTCCCACAATGACGCGGTTAGATTCCGACATGGATGATTAGGCGGCAGGTTGGGCTGGCGTTGCCGCTTGAGCTTTTTTCGCTTGTTTAATCAAGGAGGCAACACGATCCGAAGGTTGCGCCCCTTGGCTAACCCAATAAGCAATCCGTTCTTGATCAAGACGTAAACCGCTTTCTGTTTCTGATGCAATGGGATTAAAAAAGCCTAACCGTTCGATGTAACGACCATCACGACGGTTGCGGGAATCTGTCACGACAACATGATAAAACGGGCGTTTTTTCGCGCCGCCACGAGCCAAACGAATAGTAACCATTTATCTACCTTTTCTGTTGAATTCAGCTTAAGCCAATGAAAATTGTTAATTATAAGTGATTCAGCGCGATGATTCAAACTTTATTCGTTGCGCGTGCTGGTGATTGAAAAAATAATGACGGGTAAGTTTGATTTATTTGAGAAAATGGAAAACCGTTTATTTGAAATTCGGTCATTGATTCTGAGAGTTAGTTCCTGTTACCGAAACAACTGTATTTAGTTTAATATTGCTATATACGA
>DYNO01000016.1:0-11394 GCA_020721025.1 Thiomargarita sp.
GTCTCGGTTTTCATTCTGGAAATTCTAAAATTTTGCAAATTCTGATTCAGACAGTAATGTGGAAATCCCCCCTGCCCCCTTTGCTAAAGGGGGTGAACATCTAACCTATTGAGTTATAGATACAGTTCAAGATATTTTGAATGCTTGCCGTAACTCCCCCTTTGCAAAGGGGGCTGGGGGGATTTCATCCGTTGAGATAACAAGTTGAGCATGACGTTAAATTAAGAAAATTGAGGCTCAGATAAAAAATGTCAAACATAACAGGAATCTTCTCATGCAACTTATTCTGAAAAAAGAAGCCATTATCACGGACAATCACAGTTTTCTGCTCTCAGACCTTCCCTTCAAAGCAGGCGAAAAAGTGACCGTGTTTGTCGTCACAGAAACCGATTTAGCCACCAAGCTCAACAAATGGCGCGCCCTCTTCGCAGACACTCAAAACCTGCCTCATCTACAAGAAATCACTGAGTTTGATTTCTGGACAGGTACGAATGATTTTCTCACAGGGTGAATTTTGACTTCCTCCATTATACTCCCTTTATTATCCCATCTTTCAACGATTCAATGTACTAGAAAGTAGCATTCACGCCTTTCATCTTTCTGTAGAACGTCATCTGTTACGCAACCAAATTTACTTGCACGCGCTGGAAACTCATCAACCGATTCCCATTGGTGCCCAAGATGCGAGCTTGCTTGACAGTATTGACTATGATATTGAATTGGTTAGCGAAACTGAAGAGGATGAAATTCAACCCGCTGAAATTATCCAAGAAGATCATTTGGCTGCGTTTAAACTGCATTTCAAACAACAAGCGCAACAAATTTATCAAGCCTATCTCAACTACCCCATGCACCGTTTTCAATGGCTGCCCAGTGAATTTTTGAGAAAAGAATTAGCCGATGATTTGCACGAAGATATCAACAGTTTATTGAATTTACTCGATAAAATGAAGCATTGCACCGAAGAAACCGATGGTAAATTGCAAAAATTGCTCGAATTGCTCACTGTCCAGCATCCAACGCAGAAAATATTAATTTTTACCCAATTCGCAGACACCGCGCGCTATTTGGAAAATGCTTTACAATCCAAACTATCCCAGCTCGAAGCTGTGACAGGAGACAGTAAAAATCCGACAGACTTGGTGTATCGTTTCAGTCCGGTCAGCAATCGGAAAAGCTCGATATCTCAAGAGATTCGCGAGATTCGCGTCTTGATTACCACCGATGTGCTTTCTGAAGGGCAGAATTTGCAAGATTGCGCCATCATCGTCAATTACGATCTCACTTGGGCAATTATTCGCCTGATTCAGCGCGCCGGACGGGTGGATCGGATTGGGCAACAAGCCAATGAAGTTTTATGTTATTCCTTCTTGCCCGCCGCCGGAGTTGAAGAAATCATTGGATTACGCAAGCGATTAATTGAAAGATTGCGACAAAATCGTGAAGTGATTGGGAGTGATGAACTTTTATTATGTTATCATGAACGCTTGTGTAAATCCATATTTCAGAGAAATTTTACATGACCCAAGATGCAACGCATTTAATTTGGATAGACTTAGAAATGACTGGGCTTGATCCCAAGAAAAACACCATCATTGAAATTGCGACGGTCGTGACCGATCAACAACTTAACACAATTGCAGAGGGACCGGTGTTCGCAATTCATCAATCTGATGAGGTGTTAGCAACGATGGATGAATGGTGCACCCATCAGCATGGAAAATCAGGATTAACCGAGCGCGTGCGACAAAGTGATGTCACCTTGATACAAGCCGAGCAACAAACTTTAATGTTTTTAAATACTTATCTGCCACCGAATACATCGCCAATGTGTGGCAATAGTATCTGTCAGGATCGGCGGTTTTTGTATCACTACATGCCTGAATTAGAACGCTTTTTTCACTACCGTCAGCTTGATGTCAGCACGGTTAAAGAACTCTGTCAACGCTGGCAGCCGGAAATTGCCAAAGGTTTCAGTAAAGAATCCACCCACCTTGCCCTCAACGATATTATTGATTCTATCGCAGAATTAAAATATTATCGCGAAAATTTCTTGATTAATCAGTGATCGAACGCAGATAACGTTGCAAAATAGCGATATTCTGCCAGAATTGGGTCGTATCACTCGGAAAAGCAAAATTTTCTAATATTTGGATGGCGTGAAAATTTCCTTGTGTCGCTTGGTAAAGTAGGCGTAATTGAAAGGAAGAATACGGCAATCCTTGCGCACAGATATAACGACAGAAATCTGTGTAATCAATCGGTTGCAGTTGTAATTCTTGGAAATGAGCTAATTTTAAATCCAGTTGACAAGTTGTAATAATGATGCGTAATTTTGGGCTGTCCCACTGTGCCAGAATTTTTAAACATTCCGCGGCATTTGCGATATCGCCATCAATCAATAGTAAATAAGGATGTTCAGTTAAATAATATAACGTGTCTAATTGAGATTCTCTTTCAATATCAAAATATTGTTTCAATTGTTGCAATAAGGACTGTGGCGAAGGACTTGAATATTGAATCACGGTATAACCGCACTCGATTAAATTAAATGCCAAGTGTTGCGCCAATGCAGTTTTTCCAACGCCGGACTTCCCCCACAGCCACAAAAATTTTGGAGTTCCTTGTTGTAAACTCTGGGATAAGCGACGCAACAGGGATCGTCGTCCGATGAAAAATTTTAGGAATTTGTGTTTTTCTTGCGGCGGTGAGCGGGTTAAAAATTTTCTCGAAACAATGAGTTGTGTCTCTTGATTTGAGAATAAAATAGGTAAACTCCACTGTCCAATATCTGGAACAGCCTTTTGTTGCCAAATTTCATGATGGCTTAATAATTGAGTCATCGCAACGCGTCCCTGTTGTAGCGCAGTAACAATTGAATTTTTAACTACAAAAGTTTTACAAAAAGTTTCGATAAAACAACATGCCGCTCGATCCAATACATTTTCCCACATTCCAATGACATGAGGAATTCCCAGTTGATGTAATTCAATAGCAATTTTCAAGGATTGACACGCTGTTAAAATCACCGTGTAAATATTTCGATTCGTAAATGCTTGTCGCAATTGGTTGTGAGTAATTAATTGTGCGTGCTCATCCGTTTCAAACCAAATACCGGCTTGATTTTGTTGTGAAAAACCATGTCCACTTAAAATCACAATATCCCAAGGCTGTTGCAAAAGTTGGCATAATGTTGTAAAACGTCCGTCATCTGGCGCATATAGTTGCACTTTTCCTGCTGCAATTAATGGAGCAAGGGCGCGGCGCAGGGTGAATTGCTCTAATTCTAACAATAATGGTGGCTGTTGCGAGGTGAATTGTACTTGAGCAGTGAAGAGTAAAATTTTAAGTGAGGCAGTATAATATTTTGTAAATTCAATTTTTTTTTGTGAAAAATTATTAAAAGAGCGAGTAAGATGAAGATGAAAATTCTGAGTCAGTGCGACAAAACCATGAGTCGGGTGATAAATCATTTCCCAAGGAATTTCGTGAATATTGGGCTGATCGCTGATAATCTCTAAATGTTCTGGAAGGGTATCTAAACCTGTTAAATTCCAGAGTCTTTCACCAATAGTTTGTAATTGAGTGGCAGTGACTTGTTGTTTTTGGTAAGATTGTTTAAGTTGAGAAATGTCGGCGGTTAAACTTTGATAATATTGCCATGTTGGCGTGAGGGAAACTTTCATGGGAGGAAAATGTGACTGAGAATAAATGTGGTGGTGAAATTTTTGCGTTGCAAGTGTTGGGGGATAGTATGTCTCCAGAATTTAATGAAGGGCATATTATTATTATTGATCCCAATGGGTTAGTCAAATCTGGTTCTTATGTGTTGGCAATGTATCAGGGCGAGTATATTTTTCGACAATTGCGTTTGGAGGATGAGCATTTTTGGTTACAGCCGTTGAATGCTCATTATCCTACCGTTGAAATCACGGGGTTGGGCGATGTCAAGGGCGTGATTGTGCAACGTGCGGGAAAAAATCGCAGAGAACATAAACAATATGTTTGAGATTTAGATAAACATAAATGGGTGTTGCGCGGTGTACTGTAGTAGTTGCGTAATTTGTTCGGCAGGTTTGGGGCGACTGAATAAAAAACCTTGCCCAACTTCGCAATGTCTGAGATGTAAGAAAGCAATTTGTTCTGAATTTTCAACTCCTTCAGCTACGACACTGAGTTGCAGCCCATGTGCCATTGCGATAATTGCGGAGGTAATCGCGGCATCATCGCTGTTGTGACAAATATCTTTGACAAATGAGCGGTCAATTTTTAACGTATTCAATGGAAAGCGTTTTAAGTAGCTGAATGAGGAATAGCCGGTGCCGAAATCGTCAATGGCAATTTTAACTCCTAAATCTTGCAAGTGCGATAGGATGGTAAAACATTGATCTTCACTGCCCTTGCCTTCTTGCATGAGAATACTTTCGGTGAGTTCAAGTTCTAATTGGGTTGGGGATAGCCCGGTTTCGTGCAGCACGTTTGTGATGATTTCCAGTAAGTTAGGTTGCTGAAATTGTTTTCCTGAAACGTTGACTGAAATTTGAAGCCGAAAGCCTTGTTTAAGCCAATTTTGTGCTTGATAGCAAGCAGTACGCAATACCCATTCACCAATTTGAGAAATTAAGCCCATTTCCTCAGCAATTGGTATAAATTTCGTGGGGGGTAAGAGTCCTTGAGTCGGATGTTGCCAACGCAATAAGGCTTCCACACCAACGATGTTGCCACTCGATAGTTCGACTAAGGGTTGATAATAGACTTTTAATTCGTCACGGATGAGCACTTTACGCAGTTGATTTTCTAGGATTAATCGTTCCAGCGCGGCGGTATTCATTTCTGCGGTGAAGAACTGATAGTTATTTTTGCCGTGGCTCTTGGCGCGCGACATCGCGGTATTGGCATTTTTTAATAAAATCAAGGAGTCTTCGCCGTCGTTGGGATAGACACTGATGCCAATGCTGGAGGTGATCACGATGTCATGATTGTCTAAACTAATGGGTTTGCTTAATTTTTCTAAAAGACATTGGGCGATGTAACTTCCTGTTTTTAAGGGGTTAGCGACTTCTTGCATCACGGCAAATTCATCGCCTCCCAAGCGGGCAATGGTGGTATTTTTGGGAAGTTCTTCGGTGAGACGGCGCGCGGCTTCTTTGAGAACATTATCACCCAATTCGTGTCCCAAGGAGTCGTTAATGATTTGAAAACCGTCTAAGTCGATGAATAAAATGACAATACCTTGTTGGATGCCGCTGGCGTGTCCGATGGCTTGTTGAGTGCGTTCCAGTAATAAGGTGCGATTGGGTAAGCCGGTGAGTACATCGTAATTGGCTAAAAATGCCAGTTGTTCTTCGGTTTCAACCAAGCGACGATAGCGATTGAGGCGGGTGATGGTGCGCACGCGGGCGCGTAATTCGGCTTGATCAAACGGTTTACTCATGAAATCATCCGCCCCCACTTCGAGCCCTTGCAAGCGAGATTCTCGGTCATCCAATGCGGTCACCATGACAACGGGTAATTCTGCCAGACGTGGATTGGCGCGCAATTGTTGGCATACTTGGAATCCATTCATACCGGGCATCATGACATCCAATAACATTAAATCTGGAATCAGTTCAATCGCCTTTCTGAGTGCTTCCTCACCATTTTCCGCAAATACCAAATTGTAACCTTCTGATTCAAGTAGCATTTCTACTGTGTAGCGTGACACAATTTCATCATCTACGATCAGAATGGTACTTCTTTCTGCCATACCACGTCCTCATCCATTGCGGGAGTGTAAAAATCGTCAAGTGGATCACACAACATCTGAAATAGTAAAGCGTCCAAGTAAAAGTCGTGAATTTTTGATGATCATCGGGTGTTGTCACGGATAACTTGTTTTCAGAGTAATCGCAGTTATGACGTGACATAGTTGATTTTATTGTAATATTTTAATACTGTCAATGATTTTTGGTCATGATTTGGTGAAATCAACCACAGATTGAAATTGACTTAAACAAATTTACTTCCGCATATATTTTTCGACCTTGCTGTGTAACTCGGCACGATTAAACGGTTTACAAATCACGTCATGCGCCCCTACTTCCAAACAACGCTGGCGTGCGGTGGCATCATCCCAAGCCGTGATCATGATCACAGGGGTATTCACAAACCTTTCGTCGGCGCGCAATTTGCGACAGACGGCAAACCCATTCATTCCGGGCATCATCACGTCCAGCAAAATGAGATCCGGCGGCATCGCCTGCGCTTTTTCCAATCCTTGCATTCCATTTTCGGCAAAAACTAACGCATACTGTTCTGATTCTAAAAGGGCTTCAATGGTATAACGCGACACAATTTCATCGTCGATAATCAAAATGGTTGATTTATTTTCAGTCATGGTTTGCTGTTCCTGCTAAACTTTCCTGCATTTTACCAAAAGTATTTCAGTCACATCACTGTTATCAATTTGCACAGAAAATAGTTTACCGAAGAATAAAGCGATTTGGCGTTAGAAACAATATGTTACCAAAAAATATTGTTGCAGAATCATGGCAGCATGGGACGAGGGGTTAAGCGGAGATGAGTGGAGATGTGTTTAAAACAGCAAAAACAAACCCGCCTATCAACTTCTAAAGCTACAGGCGGGATATTCAACCTACAAAAGAAAAACTGACTTCTTGTCTTGTCCCGAAACAATTTCAGTGACAATGAAAAAGTTGGTGTTTCAACGCGAGGTTTTCAACAAAGGCAATTATTGTGGAACACAAACCTTGGTTTGCAATCCTTTCGGACCCACTTGAGATTCAAATTGCACTTTTTGCCCTTCTGCAAGGGTTTTAAAACCGTCAGCTTGAATCGTAGAAAAGTGAACGAACACGTCGTTTCCACCATCTGCTGGGGAAATGAAGCCGTAGCCCTTACTTTCGTTAAACCATTTTACAGTACCTGTTTGCATAACTTCTAACCTCTAACCTCAATATATGAATCTACGCCTACCCAACGGCAGACAGTTTAAAAAAGTCAAGATAACTTGACAGACGACAACTAAATTTTACACGCTTTACAAAAAATCTGCACTGTTTTATAGCCTCTCGTTTCGGAAGATTCCATCATAGATGGATTGACTATAAAACATTTGCTTACATACAACGACTGCTTTGGTGAAAACAGGTAGATTTAACTACTTATTACCAATATCTTACGACGTTGAATGTCTTTCTAAAAAACTGGCAGTATGGGCTTACCGCATTATTTCCAAACTCACTGCAAAATTCGCACAGCAGCGACTAAAAAAGCGATTTATTGAATGTTTCATTTTAGTTTTCAGCAGCATGATGGTATCACAAAATACAATTAACTGCAAATAATGCTCAGTGTCGTTGCAAACTATACCGTACTTTTTAAAATTGTGCAAGTTATGACGCATGCAGTATTGCAAAATATTATGGAATCACTGCTAACATCATCATTCATCAATCTTTTTTCAATTGCCGTTTTCAACTTTATCGCTATTGTCATCATTCAAGTTATCTGATTACGACGCGCGCCATCTCGCTTCAGTTTGCCGTAGCCATAAAACTGAATAGCACAATGAAATTCAAAATGACAGAGTGGAGTAATCGCGCAGCGAAATATCGACGGACAACAGAGAATCAATCGCCAGTGCCAAGCACCAAGCAACCATGAAACCAGCGGACTTGACCAAGACAGGACAATGCGCCGATTAAGCAGATGTGATAAAGCTGAGAAGTAGAGAGAAAGCGACAACGTAACCAACCTAAAAATAAAACAGTGCATTGAATTGGCGAATAGTATAGACAAGAATGATGAAAAAGTACAGCAAAATTTACTGCTCGAACTAACTACTTGAAAATTAAGCTATTGTCACCATATCCACCGCCGCCGCAATATCCACAGGTACAGGACGAGAAACGCCCGCCTCCTGCATCGTCACCCCAATCAATTGTGCAGCCATTTCCATCGCGATCTTATTATGCGAAATAAAGATAAATTGCACCTTTTCCGCCATCGCAGTCACCAAAGTGCAAAAACGACCCACATTGCTATCGTCCAGCGGCGCATCCACTTCATCGAGCATACAAAATGGCGCGGGATTCAGTTGAAAAATCGCAAACACTAACGCAATGGCAGTCAAGGTTTTTTCGCCACCAGAGAGCAAATGAATTGTGCTATTTCGCTTGCCTGGCGGGCGTGCCATGATAGTGACCCCCGCTTTTAACAAATCATCGCTATTTAACTCAACGCTGGCTTGACCTCCGCCAAATAACTTTGGAAACATTTCTTGCAAATATCCATTCACCGTATCCAAAGTTTGCTTGAATCGCGTGCGAGTTTCCCGATCAATCGTTTTAATCGTATTTTCTAATAAATCCAATGAATTATTTAAATCCTCTGCTTGAGCATCTAAAAATTGCTTACGCTGCAATTGCTCTTCATATTCTTGCAGTGCGGCTAAATTCACCGAGCCAAGACGTTGTAATTTTTTCTCCACCGCCTCAATTTGCGCTAACCAACTGGGTTCATCGGCATATTCTGGCAATTCCGCCAACAACGTGATCGCTGAAAATTCCGTTTGCGCCAACTGCTCTTCAATCATCTGTCGAAAACTTTGATTTTTCTGCCAATCCAGTCGTTTTTGCTCCAAATCGCTGCGTAAAAATTGGGTGCGTTGTTCTAATCCCTTGCGCTGTTCATCGTAAGAATTCAACAAGTTATCTAAATTTTCCAACGTTTGCTGTGCCTGTCGAACTGCTGCATCACTGTGGGCATTGCGTTGTGACAACTCATCCAATTTTTCACTAAAAGTTTCAATCGGTTCCAGATATTCATCGACAGAGCGTTGCAATTCATGCCGCTGTTCTTGCAAATCTTCCACCTGTTCCCGCAACCGACGCAGGTTTTGTTGCAAGCGATTTTTATCTGTTTTTAAACCCTGTAATTTGACTTCCAGTTTATGCCGCGCTTCTTTTGCCAATTGCCAAGTTTGCTGCGTGCGCGCCCGTTGTTGTTGCAAATCATCATGTTGCCGCGTCAACTGTTCTCGCTCATCTGCCAACTGATTCATCTGTTCGAGCGCAAAATGATAATTTTCTTTCGCTTCGGCTAATTTTTCGCGATCATGGTCAATTTGAACATTTAACTCAGCCAGTTCGCCCGTAATCCGCTGTAACTGCACTTGCAAATATTCCAATTTTGCTGCTTTATTGCTATGTTGCGCTTGCAACGCGGTCTGCGTTTTTTGTAATTCTGCGACCTCACGTTGCGCAAGGGCGCGACTGTCCTCATGTTCTCGCAATAAACCGCGCTTTTGCTCCAATTCACGGGTCAGTTTCGCTACTGTCGTGTCTAACGTCTGTAATTTTGCTGCAATCTGTTGAATTTCCTTATCTCTTGCCAACACGCCCAACTTTTCATCCGCCCCTTGGATTTGCAACCAATGTTGCCCGATCCAATAACCTTGTGGTGTGATAATAGATTGATAAGATTGTAAAAATTCACGCTGTTGCAAGGCTTGAGAGATATTTTCAGCAACGTAAATCCCGGCAAGTAAACTGCTCAAATCGAACTGACATTGGATTTTACTGAGCAACGGTGCGAAACTCGCAAAATTATCTTCGGATGGTTGAATTTGCTGAGGAATTTCAAAGAGATTCAAGTCGCCTTGTGGAAATTGTTGTAACGCGGTTTCTAATGAACTCAAATCTGAAATACACCATGCTTGCAATGCGCTATTTAATGCCACTTCCACCGCCCGTTCCCAGCCCGGTTCAACCGTCAATTGATGTGCAAGTTGCGGTAATTGCTGCAAATGATGGACGTGACACCACGCTTGAACATCGGTCGCTTGCTTGCCCAATGCCGCTTCTTGTAAGGCTTCTAACGACGCTAATCGCCCACTCAATTGATTAACTAACACTTGATTTTCTTGCAATTTCACCGCGAGTTCCTGAATTTCCTCACGCAATTGCAACACCGCGTCATGATGCGTTTGTAAAATGATCGCAACGTCTGACAATTTTTGATTTAATTCAGCAAGTTCTAACTCACCACTGTGCACAATTTGGCGTAAACTGTCTAAATCAATCTGACTGGCTTCTAATTGCAATTTTTGCAACCGCTGTTCTGACTGCGTTAAATGTTGCTCTAAATTCTGAATATTGGTGCGTTCCACTTGGGCGCGTTGGGTCGGCGTTTGGGCACGATAATTAAATTCTTCCCACGTCGTTTGCCAAACTTGCAACTGATGTTCAACGGAAATTGCTGCTTCTTCTGCTTCAGATTCAGCTTGTTGCCGCGATTCTAACTCCATGTCCGTTTCTTCAACTTCCACTGTGAGCGTTTGTTGCTGATCTTCGTCACTTTCCAATTGAGTCTGCAATTCTTCAAATTTTTCAATTACTTCCTGCAAATCAACTTCCGCTTGCTCGCGACGTTCATGCGCATATTTTAATTCTTGCTCAACCCGCTGCATTTCGCGTTCAACCAGATGTTTTTGCTCCTGCGCTTGATTAAAGTGCGTTTGCGCCAAGTGACGTGCATCAAACTGTTGTTTATGCGTGCTATCTAGGTTTTGTAAAGCTAATAAATCTTGCTGTAAAATTTTCGCCTGTTCTTCAATATGGGATTCGGCTTCTTGCACGCTAATATCGAGCGTATTCCAGCGCAGAGCCAATAATTGCGCTTTTAACAAATGTTCCGATTGTTTTAACTCTTGATACTTTTCCGCCTCTTTGGCTTGTTTTTTTAACTTTTCTAACTGATTGTTTAATTCATTGCGAATTTCATCAAGCCGCGCCAAATTGTCACGCGTTTCTTTAATGTGCTGTTCGGTTTCCTTACGTCTTTCTTTATATTTGGAAATTCCCGCGGCTTCTTCAAAAAACAGGCGTAATTCCTCCGGTTTGGCTTCAACCACTCGTGAAATCATTCCTTGCTCAATAATCGCGTAGCTGCGCGCGCCCAAACCTGTGCCTAAAAATAAATCAGTGATGTCTTTGCGGCGGCATTTGATATTGTTGAGAAAATATTGCGATTGCCCGTTGCGTCCGAGTTCGCGCTTGACGGAAATTTCAGAATTGGGGGGATAATTGGATAGGTTGACTTCGGTGAAAACGAGTTCTACCAGCGCGGATTCATTGGGTTTTCGGGTGGTCGAGCCGTTGAAAATCACGTCGGTCATTTCGCTGCCGCGCAAGTGTTTTGCTGAACTTTCGCCCATGACCCAGCGCACCGCGTCGATAACATTGGATTTGCCGCAGCCATTGGGTCCGACGATGCCGACCAGATTGCTGGGAAAAGTCAACGTGGTTGAATCGACAAAAGATTTAAAGCCGTGCAGTTTGATTTTACTTAGGCGCATTCAGGATTGCTAAAACTTGAGTAGTTATGAGATAA
>DYNO01000016.1:11494-28842 GCA_020721025.1 Thiomargarita sp.
TTGATTTTACTTAGGCGCATTCAGGATTGCTAAAACTTGAGTAGTTATGAGATAAGGTTATCTGTTTCTATTGGGCGAACTTTGGTATTTAACCATTCAAGCAATTCAGGAAAACGAAATGTATGAGTTTCAAACAGTTTCATGAAATGATTGTAGGTTTCTTCATTATCACAATTTATCCAATAACCATTTAATCGCAAAAAAATATCGGTTGCAAAGAATGCAATGCGCTTATTTCCATCTATGAATACATGATTATTTGCTAAACTTTCCATTAAAACCGCTGCTTGTTCATGTAATGTTTCATAATAACCAGATTGAGGACGCATGATTGCTGATTCTAATCCGTTACTGTCTCTAATTCCATGAGAGCCACCGAATTCATTGATGAGTTCTCTATGAATAACAATCACTTGTTCAACAGTTAAGTATTTGAAAATCATTGGGCTAACAATTCTCCCAAGCGATGATTTTTCTGCAAACTGGCTTGAAAATGTGACATAACCTCTCTATTTGCGAGCTGAGATTGTTGTGGCAATTGAGTTTTTAGGAATTCAATAAGATCAAACACCTTTTGTTGATCTTGTTCCGGTAAAGTTAAAATTTCGGTTGCAATTTCTTGGGCGGATAAATTCATCATATTTTCTCCCGGTGTCGTGGTAGAAACGAAATGGCTACTCAAGTGGATTTTAACAAATTTTCATATCAATGTTTTTACTGCAATCAATTGTCTGAATTTTTCATTTTACTCCGAATCATGTCCATCGCCACTTGAATGGCATAAGACAAACTATCTGCCCGCGCACGACCCGTTCCCGCCAATTCCAATGCCGTGCCATGATCAACAGAAGTACGAATGAGCGGCAATCCCAGCGTAATATTCACTGCTTGACCAAAGCCTTGAGACTTCAGCACGGGTAACCCCTGATCATGATACATGGTCAATACGGCATCTACTCCCGCCAATGAATGGGGGGTAAAAGCGGTATCCGCGGGCAGGGGCCCAGTCAGATGAAAATTTTCCGCACGTAATTGATTTAAAACGGGAATAATGATCAATTTTTCTTCAAGTCCCAAATGTCCATCTTCCCCCGCATGTGGATTTAAGCCACACACTGAAATATGAGGATGAGCAATGCCAAATTTTATTTGTAAATCATGATGTAAAATACGAAGGACGGAAGCCAGTTTTTCCTGCGTAATAGTCGCGCTGACGTGTTGTAATGGCAAATGGGTGGTGACCAAGGCGACTCGCAATCCGGGGGTCGCCAACATCATAACTACTTGTGGCGTATTCGTTTGTTGTGCAAAAAATTCGGTGTGTCCGCTGAATGAAAATCCCGCCTCGTTAATGATCGCTTTATGCACGGGCGCAGTCACCAACGCATCAAATTCCCCAGAAAGACAGCGTTGACAGGCTTGTTGCAATTGTTGCAGTACATAGTGGGCATTGGCAACATCCAACTGTCCCGCGATCACCGAGTTCGCTACGGTGACAGGCACCACTTTCAATTGCTGCAAACGATGCACACTGGGCGCGTGAGTTTCTTTCACAATTAATTCAACACTGATACCCAATTGTTGCGCGCGCTGTTGTAATATGGACGGATCAGCCCACACCACAATATCTGCGTCTATCGACAGGTTGGCAAGTTGTAAGGTAATGTCCAGCCCGATTCCCGCCGGTTCCCCGGTTGTCAGGGCAATGCGTGGTAAATGTGTTGTCATAGAATACCGAATTTATTGTTTTCTGATGCCCGACTGCTTATTATGCGGAAAAGTAACAGAATTTGACACGATTGATATTTTTTGTTTCCCGACCGAAAAAATTACTGTGAACAATTTTAAAACCGTTTTTGAAACCCATCTCAATAGCAGCACGAATACCGAAACACTCGTGCAACTGATTGAACAAACACTGTATCGTCATCCGGGATACTGCACAGAAATGCGTAGTTACTTGGGCTCATTGCAACAAGCCAATACTTTATCGTTGGATGTTTATGCGACATTGATTGCGGAAATTGAGCAGTTTGAAGAAAAACACTTGTCAATCACGTTTGAACAGTGGCGCACACACCCGGCAGAACCAACAGTTTTTCATAAACATCCCTTGTCGATGATGTCCCATCTGCCAGCACCGCCGTCATCGCGATTAAAAATCATGGTCGGGATAAGTTCATTGGCAATGGTAACGATTATCGTGTGGTATTATTGGCAACCGATTGAAAATTCACCGCCTGCCTCCCAATTGCTGCCTGAGTCATTGCCTGTCACTGCGCCGATGAGCCCGAACAATCCACCCGCCCCAGCGACATTACTTATCCAAAGTGTGACTACTCCCCCCCCGCCAGAAGTCCCCGTGGTCAATACCGGCGATGTCGAACCTCCCTTGCCAGATGCAAACGTTTCTCAATCATTACAAACGCAACAGATTGAACAATGGCTAAAAACTTGTAATAAACAACTTAAAGCACGAAACTTAACAACCGCTAAGGGAGACGGAGAAACGGCAGTTGCTTGTTATCGCAAGGTGCTTGCCGCGGATGAAAATAATGTTGCTGCAAAAGAAGGAATAGCGATGATAGAAGATTTTTATGGCGATTGGGCGAAAAACGCACTGAAGAAAAAACAACTGCAAAAAGCCAGAACCTACGTGCGCACCCTTGCGGAAATCAACCCCAACTCGCCACGATTGAAAGAGTTACAGCAACAACTGGCAACGATGAAATAAACACGGGTTTGTCAGTGAAACGACGCGACAACCCCGTGTTTAATGGTTCATTTGTGATGGACGTAATTCCACATTTTATCTACCCACGAGCGATTTGACCACGATTTTTTCAACCCGCGCGCCAAGAAAAATGGTGCGTAACGTTTATCTTCCATCTGAATGTGATTCGTCAACCAATGACGCAGAAAATTCAACACTTCCATGCTCACCGAGGTCTTACCGCTTTCCACTTTATTTTTCAATTCAAATACTTGCTGAGTGAGTTCCTGATGATGTTGTTTGTGTTCGTCATAATCGGGATAATCAAAAATACGCATCAAACTCTCTTCGACCGCAAAATGCACCACCGTATATTCCGTCAGTTCATGGAGTATTTCGTTCATCACCGAGTTATCCGTGCGGGTAATAATCGCTTGATACAACCGGTTCAGCAATCCCACGAGAATTCTATGCTGTTCGTCAATTTCTTGAATTCCTACACTTAAATCGTCCGTCCAATCAATCAGATTCTTCATATTTGTTGCATTCATTGCTCTCTCCGACGCGTGCCTGCTGATGCGAAGCAAAACTTATGGGTTAATTTCAAAAAACTCTGTGAATTCGGGTAAATTACATGCATTTGCGATCACATAAAGAACATCAAAAATCTTTAATCTTTTTTAAGGGAGCATTTTTTAGAAAGGGGTACTTTGATATTCTGGAACTAACCAAACAATGATTGAGCTATTTTTACCACATTCGATGACCATTTACAACCAATTTTTCAGTACGATAATTTCACCATTCGACAATCCCGCAAAATCGCTCAAAAACATATGATATTACTGAAACTCAGTAAAATGGATACAGAACTAAGAAAGTATTGATAAATACGGCGTATCGTATTAGAATCCTCGCCATGACTGAAACGTGACGCAACTCAAAGCAGTTGAGTGATGTTATTGGCACAAAAAATTGAACTCCAACCCAACGAAGCACAACATCTGAACAAAATCTGAGGTATTATAAGACATTGTTACAATCAACTCCTTGAATATTTTAGCGAAAAAGAAAATCCATTCTCACTCAAAGCGGCATACAATCGTTATAAAAATACGATTCGTGAACAATTTGAATGGTATCAAGAGATTTCGTTTCATATTTCTACGATTGAGTTTAGCATGATTGGATTAAAAAACTGTCGTGGTTCATCATTCTGCCATCAATGACCTTTTAACCTTATCTCAGTAATCAGTGATAATAAACCAGTTATTTTGAGTTAACTAAACTCCCCTGTTGTTCCTCTACCCATGCCATTTTATCTCTAAAAATCAATGTATTGGTATAAACTATTTATTTTTTATTCGTTATTTTTCATCACTGCCTGTCAACCCGCCACCTCGCCGCCGCCAAAATCTGCTGAACGTGAGGCGAATTATACTGTCGAAGTGACTGCGGTAAAATCACAAATACTCACTAAAACAGAAAGTTACACCGGAGATGTCAAGGCGCGGCGCAGTGTCCGAATTTTTACTCAGGAAGCTGGGAAAATCATCACATTGCCGTATTATGAAGGAGATAGCGTAAAAACTGGCAGTGTGTTGTTGCAATTAGACGATGCCCTGTTAAAAGCCCAATTGAATAAAATGCAAGCCACCTATCATCAAGTGCAAGTCAATAGCAAACGCGTGCATCTCTTGACTGCCAAAAAAATGATTGCCGAAGAAGAAGCATTACGTGCTGAAACTGAAGAAGAAATCGCAAAAGCAGATGTCGAATTGCTCACCACTCGACTGAGTTACACCCAAATTACTGTCCCTTTTCATGGCATCGTCACGGCGCGACTGGTAGAATTAGGGGATATTGTCACTGCCAATGCCCATATTTACACTGTGATCGATCCTAACTCTTTGTTTATCGAAGTTTCTTTGCCAGAATATGCCGCAACGCAACTCAAATTGCAAGATAAAGCCACAATTCGTATTGATGCACTGGGCACGTCCACATGGCAGGGAAAAATTTCTCGCTTACACCCCACGATTGATCTGAATACTCGCCTAAGCAAGGTGGAGATCACACTTAATTCGCCGCCTAACGGCTTGAAAATAGGACAATTTGCCCGAATTACCCTTGATACATTGTTACAGCCCAAATTGGCAATTCCCTATGCTGGATTACGGCGAGATCGGGAAGGTGAATTTGTATTTCTCATCACCCCAGATAAACGTACCAAACGCCAAGCAGTGCGCAGTGGACTTCGTTTAGCCGACTTGGTGGAAATTACCGATGGATTAACCGAAGGGCAACTGATTGTAACACGCGGATTTTTAGGATTACAGCCGGATAAAATTGTTCAAATCGCTCATCCGTAATCTTCTATTTTACAACTATTTTTTTCACAATATTGTAAATTAAAAGCGATTCAACTGAATAACGCTTCAAAAGTTACTTAGAACACCCGCGGAACACAGACCAAACGTCAATTCACTGCATTTCAACCGTGATTTTAGCAACACTATTTACAAATTTTACAACACATTATGCTGCATTGCACCATGACAACCGCGAAAAATGACCAGATCACGGGCAGCGCGGGAAACTCAACTGATATAAGTATTCGCTTATATACATAAATTTCAAAATTTTTAGCAATTCATGTTACAATTTAGCCCACAATCGCACTGAACGCATGTTCTTACTTTGTTGTCAAGCAATTGAGTCAAATTTGTTTGTGATAATCATTGCAGATAGACTTTACAATTACTTGATTTATTGCAAATAATTTACTTGTTTTTGTGTCATCACGGTGTTTTCTCGTGTCACGATGTTAAAATCACGAAAAAGAGCTTTTTTTGTATTAAACTGTTGATTTTAATCATTCCATTGCAACTTATTTTGCCCAAATGGGACGCGAAAAAAGCAATGCAGCAAATTCTCAACACGCTGTAAATTGGATGGTTGTAGCCAACGATTACCATCTATTTTTTAAAAGTTATGCAGTCGAATCGTTATTCAATTGATGTGATACAAATGTCGAAAAATCGAACAGAAATTAACTCATTGAATAAATTAAAAATTAGATTTAAACTGCACAACTCTATCACTTTACTGATTATCTTACATAAATTTAACTCTCGCAAGGGGTGAATATGGGAAATACTTCTCAAGACTTTAAATCTCCTCAAGAAATTCTTGAAGCGTTTAGCAAAAAAACCAACGAACTGATGAATGGTTTTGCGGCAGACCAATGGTCTGAAATGATGAAGGAATTTACGCACGCGTGGAATAGCCTGTCCGCCGAAGCAATGAACAATCCCAGTAAGTGGATGGAAATCTGGGGCAAGTATCAGCAAGAAAATATGAATCTGTGGCTGAAACTGATTGATATTCAAGACAATAAGCCACTGATCAAGCCAGCACCGGGTGACCGTCGTTTCAATGCGAAGGAATGGCAGGAAAATCCCATTTTCAGCTACACCAAGCAATCCTATTTATTGGCTTCCGAAGTGTTGATGCAGACGGTGGAACGCATTGATTTAGATGAAAAACATCAGAAGCGGTTGAAGTTTTACACCCGTTATTTTATTGATGCAATGTCTCCGGCAAATTTTGTGCACACCAATCCCGAAGCGATGCGTTTAGCCATTGAAACAAAAGGACAAAGTTTGATCGATGGCTTGAAAAATTTGTTGGTGGACATGGAAAAAGGTCGCATCAGCATGACCGATGAGTCTGCGTTTGTATTGGGGAAAAATTTGGCGATTACCCCCGGCGCAGTGGTGTATCAAAACCATCTGTTTCAACTGATTCAATACAAGCCCACGACGGAAAATGTGTTGGATCGTCCGTTGGTGATTGTTCCCCCTTCCATCAACAAGTTCTATATCCTTGATTTGCAACCTGAAAATTCCTTTGTGAAATATGCAGTGGATCAGGGCAACACGGTATTTTTAATTTCTTGGGTCAATCCTGACGAATCGCTCAAAGATGTGATGTGGGACGATTATATCACAGACGGTGTTCTCAAAGCCTTTGATGTAGTTAAAGAAATCACCGGGGCGAAAAAAATTAATACTGTGTCATGGTGTGTGGGCGGTACGATTTTGGCGACGGCATTGGCAGTGATGCACGCCAAGAAAACGCAGGGTTTGATTGCTTCGGCGACATTTTTTACTACAATGTTGGATTTTGCCGAACCTGGCGATTTGGGCGTGTTCATCGACGAATCTGGAATTTCGCAACGAGAATCGCAATTAAAGTACACCAGTGTGTTATCCGGCAAGGACTTAGCGTTAGCATTTTCTATGTTACGCGCCAATGACTTGATTTGGTCGTATGTGGTGAGTAATTATTTGAAAGGGCAAACGCCCCCGCCATTTGACATTTTGTATTGGAATAGCGATTCGACCAACATGCCGGCGAAAATGTATAGTTTTTACATTCGCAACATGTACTTAGAAAACAAGTTGTCGCAACCGAATGCGTTGACGATGTGCGATGTGCCGATTAATTTGAGTGCCATCAAAACCCCCAGTTATTTTCTTTCGACCATTGATGATCATATCGCGCCGTGGAAATCAACATTTGTCGGGACGGAATTATTCTCAGGACACGTCGAATTTGTGTTAGGTGCGAGTGGGCATATTGCGGGCGTGATCAATCCAGCGAGTAAAAACAAGCGTAACTATTGGATTGAAGGCGAGTTGGGCAAGGGGTCTGATCACTGGTATAACACCGCAAAATCTCAGCCCGGCAGTTGGTGGACGCATTGGACGGCGTGGTTGAAAAAACGGGGTGGGGCGGAAATTCCTGCGCTGCAACAATTGGGTAACGAGCATTATCCCGTGTTGGAAGATGCGCCAGGCAGTTATGTGAAACGTCGAATTGATAATAATTAGGCGAGATTTTTCATCTGCGCTTCGTCTGAACCATCATTTACATGATGACGATAATTTTCTATCTCACTGAAATGATGATAGTTAAGCTAATCAACGATGGTTCAGACCAAATATTTAAATTAAAAATCCTTTACCGAGTTTGGAAGGCGAGAACGATGCACCGTTTTGGGAATTTTAAGAACTTTGCCAATGCTGAAATTAATTTGTTTCAACCGCTGACTGTGGTGATTGGAACGAATGGTTCGGGTAAAAGTAATTTGATTGAAGCAATTGAACTCTTTGGTTTTATTGCTAACGGCGGGTTATTGCATGAGATCACTGACATTGGACAGGGTGGTAAACTTGAAGTTCGCGGCGGATTGCAAGCCTGTACTCGACATCAAAAAGACTTTTTCTCTTTAGAACACTCCAGTGGAGAATTTAAATATCGTATCGACATTCACACAACTTCCTCTCATCCATTTGTTTATAAAGAAAGTCTAAGTTTTGGCAAAAGCTCAGTCTTTGAAACAGTTCAATCCACTCGTCATGTTCATGTTGTAGAATATAAAATTTTTGGGCGAAATCCCCCCCAATTATCTATCCCATCCACACAATCTGCACTTTCACAATATAAAGAGTTTCCGACAAAAAACAAAAAAATATTTCATGGCTTATCTATAATTAATCCAATTAAATACTATTTAAAATCCTCGTTTGTTTTTGATCCCAATCCCAAACTGATGCGAGATTATGAACGGATTGGCAATCAGATATTGGCGAAAAATGGGGCAAATATTTCAGCCGTGTTGTATGGTCTGTCAAAAGGCGCGGATGAGGAAAAGCAAAGTTTGCAACGTTTATTTCATTGGATTCAACAACTTCCTGATGAACCTTTTGAAGATTTTAAATTTGTAGTGGTCAAAGAACTTAACGATGTGATTTTTGGTTTCAAAACGCATGAGACCGGCGAACTAATCAGTGCAAAGGTGTTATCAGACGGGACGTTACGTTGTTTAGCGGTGTTGACTGCCCTAGAAACTGTAAAAGAGTATTCTCGCATCATCATTGAAGAATTTGACAATGGTCTGCATCCAAGTCGAGTTAAAATATTGGTGCAAGCAATGGAAGAGTGTTGTGAGCGGCGCAAGTTAAATCTTTTAGTCACCACTCATAATCCTGCGACATTAAATGCGTTGAGTATCAAACAATTAGATGGAGTTGTGTTATGTCATTGGAATGCAGCCACTCATGCGTCAGATTTATTGCGACTGTCTGAACTGCCCCATCATGATGAATTGTTATCGCGGGGACAATTAGGGGATTTGGTCACTCGCCAAGTCATTGATACTTATCTCGCTCCCAACTTTGAACAAGATCGCAAGGAAAAGGCGTTGGCATGGCTGGCAAACTTTTAATTGTGGTGGATACCAGTTATTGGGTTGAATTGTTTAAAATTCCTCAACATTATTCCGAAACAAATCATTTTGCCATCAAAAAGAAATTTGCTTGGGCAATCGAACAAAAAGCCACCTTGTATTTTCCCTTGCCTTGCGTCTATGAATTGGCAAATCACATTGCCCATGTCCGAGATGGCAATGCACGCAGAAATTTAGCAGAGCAACTTTATCAAACAGTTACCAATAATCCGTCGATCCTTGTCACTCCTGCTTGTGCTGTGAATGAACTATCTAAATTTATCGAACGTTTTAAAAATGAATATGTTATGAGCGGAATTGGTTTAGCAGATGCGGCGGTAATTGATGCTGCGAAACATCTTAAAAATCAAAATAATCAAGTATATATCTGGACATTGGAAGCGACGATTAAAGCCAGAGAACCAGACAAAGAACCCACACCATCGCAACATGTACTTAGAAAATAAGTTGTCGTAACCAAATGCGTTGACGACGTGCGATGTGCCGATTAATTGGTATCATTATCTTGTTCAGTTAATTAGGAAATTGAATTGACCCACTATCAAGATATTCCCCCTATTCGCCTGCTTGAACCGGTGATTACCAACCAAATTGCTGCGGGAGAGGTGGTAGAACGTCCCGCGTCTGTGGTGAAAGAATTACTCGAAAATAGTCTTGATGCTCAAGCAGATACGTTGGATATCGAAATCGAACAGGGTGGCATTGGCTTGATTCGAGTGCGTGACAATGGTTGCGGAATTCGTGAGTCCGATTTGCGCCTTGCCCTCAGCCGTCATGCCACCAGTAAGATCACTTGTATTGACGATTTGGAACGGATTGCAAGTTTGGGATTTCGCGGTGAAGCCCTTGCCAGTATTGCGTCTGTTTCTCGTCTGGTGCTGAATTCTCGTTTTTTTGAGGCAGAACACGGCTACAGCCTGCGTAACGAGGATAATTCATTAAATCCCATCGCTCACCCCGTTGGTACCACAGTGGAAGTTCGTGATTTATTTTACAATATTCCCGCGCGCCGTAAATTTTTGCGAACTGAAAAAACTGAATTTAGCAACGTTCAAGAAACGATCAAACGGTTGGCATTGAGTCGTTTTACAGTCGGTTTTAAACTGTCGCACAACCATAAAATTTTGATGGCGTTGAAACCCGCTTTGTCAGAAAATCAACAATTACAACGAATTGCAACCTTATGTGGTACAGAAATGGCGGATCATCTGCTCACGGTTGACACTAATACTGCGGGAATGCACCTTTCTGGCTGGTTGACGCAACCCACGCATTCCCGGAGCCAAGCAGATTTGCAATATTTCTTTCTCAACGGGCGAGTGATTCGGGACAAAGTGATTACCCATGCGGTGCGTGAAGCCTATCACGATGTGTTACACGCCGGGCGACATCCTTGTTTTATCTTATACTTGCACGTTGATCCTGCGGAAGTCGATGTAAATGTTCATCCCAGCAAAAGTGAAGTGCGATTTGCGCAAAGTAATTGGGTTCATGATTTTTTGACACAAAGTCTCAAAGAGGTTTTGGCAGGCACCTCGCCGACACTTGCCCCCTTGCCCACGCGACCTTTGTCCCCACTTGCCACGACTCCCACATCACAGCCTTTTTCTCGGCTGTCGTTACCCGAACGCCCACAACGTCAGCAAGTGCAAGAATCATTGTCAAATTATCAAACGCTTAAGAATACACTGCCCCCTGTTGTGCCAGACGCGCCCGAAGCATCGCCCCCGCAATTATCTCCGATGCCGCCACTGGGTTACGCGCTCGCGCAACTGTATCAACTGTATATTTTGGCGCAAAATGCAGAAGGTTTCGTCATCATTGATATGCACGCAGCCCATGAAAGAATTTTGTACGAACGATTGAAAACCGCTTTATTTAATCACAATATCGCCGTCCAAACCTTGCTATTGCCCGTCAAATTGTTGGTCAATCCGAACGAAGCAGAGACTTTGGCGGAAGCGTTGCCCCTATTACAACAGTTAGGATTTGAAGTGACGCGCAGTGGTGAAGAAAGTTTTGTGATTCGTCAAGTCCCCAGTTTACTGGCAACCCAAGATTGTGCCCAATTAATCAAGGACGTGGTCGCGGACATGCGCCGTTGGGAAACCAGCACTCGCATTCAGGAACAATTATTGACCAGTTTAGCGACTCAAGCCTGTCACCAAGCGATTCGGGCGGGCAAAACGCTCACGGTGGCGGAAATGAACCAATTATTGCGAGATATTGAACAAACGCCTCGCAGCAATCAATGCAATCACGGACGACCGACTTGGGTGCAATGGCAATTAAAAGAAATCGCAAGTTGGTTTGCAAGATAAAAATAATTACAAATCAAATAGTTCCTCGTTCCCATGCGCTGGCGTGGGAATGCAGTCCAGACGCGCCAGCGTCACGAGTTTTGAATTTGAGTTCTTGAATAACACCAGTTTTTTCCTATTTCTCCTTAAGTCAATGGCTTTGAAGCACATGGCACAGTAAGACATTGCAACAATCCACTCCTTAAATACTTTCGCAACAAAGAAAATCCATTCCTGCTCAAAATTCTAAGCATTTTTAAAATTAATTGATTGATTTCAAAAATATTTCATTATCACCAACTGCCTGGGACCTTATCCAGTTATCTTATTCAGCATCTGGGACTTTTTCAGATGTCACCGATAAATTGGATGACCTATCATGCTATCCGATTTTTGATTTATAATATCTGCGTTTAATATTAAAATGTTAGTTTGTACCGCGTTTAATTACAATCTCCTTATCATTAATTGTCAATATGGCGAACCATTTGCTTGTCCCTCTACTGTCTCGTGACTATTTGATTGACTTGGGAAAATTTTGAAGGAGCCCACACAATGGCAACCAGTAATAAAATTTTAATTGTTGATGACGAGCGCAGTATGCGGATGCAGCTTGAATCCATGTTATCTGGTGATGAATATGAAATTTTCACTCTTGACAGCGGAATCAAGGTGTTAGAAAATCTTGGGCAGATGGCACCTGACCTGATTATTCTGGATTTAATGATGCCAGAAATTGACGGTTTTGAAGTATGTCGTCGCGTCAAAGCCGATTCACAATTTCAACATATTCCTATTATTTTAGTCACCGTATTAGACAGCAAAAAAGCACTGGCACAAGGATTGGAGGCGGGCGCGGATGATTTTTTACAAAAGCCTGTCAGCAAATTAGAATTGCGGGCGCGGGTGCGCTCCATGTTACGGATTAAACGCCAATATGATGAGTTAGAAGCAACGCTGAAAATGCGTGAAGAACTGTCAAATATGATTGTGCACGACATGTCGAGCCCCATTGTTTCAGTATTGCTGCACGCGACACTCATGGCAGAAAAAATCACCGATCCTGAGATACTTAAACATTTAGAAATGATCCAACTGTCTGCCGAGCGTTTAGACTCTTTTGTCAATGATATGCTGATGTTAGCTAAAATGGAACAAAGCAGTTTACGGCTGAATTTATCGCTCAATGACGTAAATCAATTGGCATTAGACGCAGAAAAACATTTTACAATTATTGCACAATCGCGCAGCATTAAATTAGTGATGGACTTGCCACAAAAACCGATTGAAATTCAAATAGATAACAACCTATTTCGCCGAATCATTGCCAATTTACTGGCGAACGCGTTGCAATATTCTCCCCCAAATACCACCGTAACCTTGAGTTTGCGCGCCCTGCCCTCGAATGAAAAAGGCGTACATTTGTGTTTGCAAGTGATTGATGAGGGCCCCGGCATTCCTGAAGAATATCATAAACGGATTTTTGAAAAATTTGAAGTGATTGATTTGCGTCGAAAAGGAATTGTTCAAATTGGTTTAGGATTAACTTTTTGCAAAATGGCGGTCGAAGCTCACGGTGGTAGAATCTTTGTGCAACCGAATCATCCACAAGGTTCTACTTTTGTCGTTGAAATCTAAGATTTTTTATCATCAAGTTCCATTATATGCGTAGTTATCTCACTGCTGTTCCCCATCATCATGAAGTTATTCCTATTACCGGGGTGTTGCTGGTCAATTTGGGCACGCCTGAAGCCCCCACTCCCGCCGCTGTTCGCCGCTATCTTGCTGAATTCTTAAGCGATCCTCGCGTCACTGAAATGCCTCGTTGGTTATGGTGGTGGATACTACACGGCATTATTTTACGAGTGCGTCCGGCGCGGGTGGCACGCAATTATCAAAAAATTTGGACTAACGAAGGTTCGCCACTACTCAGCATCAGTTTTGCCCAAGTCGCGGCATTGCAGCAACAAATTGATCGTCATTTTGCCTCGCCGTTCAAAGTGGTACTCGCGATGCGTTACGGACATCCTTCGATAGCGGAAGGGTTAGAACAACTGCGTCAGGCAAATGCTCAGAAAATCATCATATTACCATTGTATCCCCAATATGCTTCGGCGACAACGGGTTCGGTATTTGACGGATGCGCGGCGGTGTTAAAACAGTATAGGGTGTTGCCAGAATTACGTTTTATCACGCATTATCACGATCAAACGGCGTATATCACTGCTCTGGCAACGCAAATTAAAAATCACTGGCGCACGCACGGTCAATCGGAACAATTGTTATTTTCATTTCATGGGCTACCGAAACGATTTTTTTTATCGGGCGATCCGTATTATTGCGAATGTCAAAAAACGGCGCGTTTGGTGGCGAATCAGTTGAATTTAGCAGAGAAATCGTGGCAAGTGGTGTTTCAATCGCGCTTCGGGCGGGAAGAATGGTTGCAGCCGTACATGGATAACACCTTGAAAAGTTTGGCTCAAACGGGCATACGTCGGGTGGATGTCATTTGTCCCGGATTTGCCGCCGATTGTTTGGAAACGCTGGAGGAAATTAATCATACTTACCGCAACTTATTTCTACAGGCGGGGGGCAAGGAGTTTCATTACATTCCCGCATTGAATGATCAACCTGAGCATATTCAAGCCTTACTCGAATTAATTATTCAGCACACTCAAGGCTGGCAAATGCCAACGCTCACGGAATTGCAACAGGAAGCCACCTTACGCGCGCAACGAGTGGCAGATGATAAGCAGTATCGTGATGAGTTGTAATCAAAGTTGTTTACCAAAACTTCATGATAAATATGATGAAACGGTGGGCAAAACAAAAATATATTTTACCCACCCTCTTGATTTAACGTTTATCTTTCACTTCTTCAAATTCTGCATCGACCACATTGCTATCTTGCGGTTTGGATTGCTGATGATAGGCTGCTGCCGCCGCCGCTGCTTCTGCTGCCTCGGTAAAACCCGCCCCCATACCTCCCATATCTGCCGGATTTACCCCTGCTGCACCATAAGCTTGTTGGGCAATTTTGCCAGATAATTCGAGTAAGGTACTGGTTTTTGCTTCAATTTCCGCTTTATCATCGCCACTCATCACCCGTTTCAAATCTTCGATGGCTTTTTCAATCCCTTCTTTATCCGAGGCACTGACTTTATCACCCAAATCTTTCAACGACTTAGTGATGGTATGAATCATATTATCCGCTTGATTGCGCGCACTGACCAACTCATGCAACCGTTTATCTTCCGCCGCGTTCGCCTCCGCATCCTTGACCATCCGCTGAATTTCTTCATCGCTCAATCCGCTGGAAGCCTTGATTTGAATGGATTGTTCCTTGCCCGTGGCTTTATCCTTTGCAGAAACGTGTAAAATACCATTCGCATCAATATCAAACGTCACTTCAATCTGTGGGACACCGCGTTGCGCAACAGGAATGCCGGTTAAATCAAAGCGCGCCAAGGACTTATTCGCCGAAGCCAATTCCCGTTCACCTTGCAATACATGCACCGTTACCGCAGTTTGACTATCATCCGCAGTCGAGAAAATTTGTGAATGGCGGGTCGGTATCGTGGTATTTTTAGGAATTAATTTCGTCATCACACTGCCCAACGTTTCAATTCCCAACGATAACGGCGTAACATCCAGTAATAAAACATCTTTCACTTCGCCCGCCAACACTGCCCCCTGCACCGCCGCGCCCACCGCAACGGCTTCGTCAGGATTGACATCTTTGCGAGGTTCTTTGCCAAATACCCGTTTTACCAACGCTTGCACCAAGGGCATCCGCGTTTGACCACCAACTAAAATCACCTCGTCAATATCGCTGGGATTGAGTCCGGCATCTTTCAGGGCAATTTTGCATGGTTCGACCGTTTTTTCCACCAAACTTTCCACCAACGATTCTAACTTGGCGCGATTCAGTTTGATATTTAAATGTTTCGGACCCGTCGCATCCGCAGTCACATAGGGTAAATTAATTTCTGTTTGTTGACTGGAAGACAATTCAATTTTTGCTTTTTCAGCGGCTTCTTTCAAACGTTGCAATGCTAACGGGTCTTTTTTCAAATCAACGGAACTTTCCCGTTTAAATTCATCGACTAAATAATCAATGACTCGCATATCAAAATCTTCGCCACCCAAGAACGTGTCGCCATTGGTGGATAATACTTCAAACTGTTGCTCGCCATCAACTTCAGCAATTTCAATGATTGACACGTCGAACGTCCCGCCGCCCAAGTCATACACTGCAATTTTGGCATCGCCGCGTTTTTTATCCATTCCATAAGCCAATGCCGCCGCGGTCGGTTCATTGATAATTCTTTTCACTTCCAGCCCGGCGATCCGCCCAGCATCCTTTGTTGCTTGACGTTGCGAATCGTTAAAATACGCAGGCACCGTGATCACCGCTTCCGTCACCGGTTCGCCCAAATAATCTTCGGCGGTTTTCTTCATTTTCATCAACACACGAGCGGAAATTTCTGGCGGAGCCATTTTTTTGCCCTTCGCTTCCACCCAAGCATCCCCATTGTCGGCACTGACAATTTTATAAGGCACCATGCTGATATCACGTTGCACCACGTTGTCGCTAAATTTGCGTCCGATCAAACGTTTCACGGCAAATAATGTATTTTGCGGATTGGTAACTGCTTGACGTTTCGCAGATTGTCCAACTAAAATTTCATCGTCATTGGCAAATGCGACCACAGAAGGCGTTGTCCGCGCCCCTTCACTGTTTTCGATCACCCGTACATTTTTACCTTCCATCACCGCGACACAAGAGTTTGTTGTGCCTAAATCAATCCCAATAATTCTTGCCATACGATTTCATGCCTCTGTAGTAAATTCGTTTAATGAAAAAATTTATTCATTTTAAATCAGTCTGTTATCCATGATAATTTGGTGATTTAGCAATCCAAACTCATTATGACTGAATTTTTACCCAATTTGGTGATTTTGCTCATCAATAGGGCAACGCACACTTGCAATATTGGGCTATTGCTTGCGTTTTCAAGCGACAATGTTGATGATGGTTAAGAATTTTTTGCAATAACCACACGAGCAGGGCGCAACAAACGCTCATTCAATTGATAACCCTTTTGATGCACAATAACCACCGTTCCATCTTCAGTGTCAGGTGCGGGAATCATTGCCATCGCTTCATGCCAGTCGGGATTAAATTTTTGGTTTTTTGGGTCGATTTCAACGATACCGAACTTTTCTAGCGTATTTGCCAAGATTTTAAGCGTCAGCCCCATGCCTTCCTTGACTGAATCCAAACTCGTTTCTGGTTTCACTGCGACTTCCATCCCCATCTCTAAACTGTCCTTGACTGCGAGCAATTCTTCGGCAAAGCGTTTAATTGCATACTTATGTGCATTTTCCACATCCCGCTCGACCCGTTTTTGCAAATTGTCAAATTCTGCCCGTTGCCGCAATAAACTATCCCAATGGGCAGCCGCTTTCTTTTCTGTCTCAGCCAATTGTTTTTTTAGCTCATCAATCAATTGGATAGGTTCAACAGCCGGCGCACCTTGAGAAATTTCAATGGTGGACGCAGAATCAGGTGCAACGTCGGGGGATTGGGTTGTCGCGGGAGGGGTTTGGGGAATAGAATTTGTTTCATGATCAGTTGATATCGTTGAAGTTTCTGCTGTTTCAGCGGTAATCACAGGTTCTTCAGCCATCGTTGCTCTCTATAAAAGTTCTAATGAAGATTGCACATTAGTGGGGGCAGGTTGGCGAGATTCAAGAGATTTGAACAAAATTGATGATTAGGTTGAGAATTACGACTGTCTGAATCAGAATTTGCAAAATTTTAGAATTTCCAGAATGAAAACCGAGACAAAATACTAAAAATCAATGCAGCATTGCCGTTATTCTGAAAATTCTCAAATTCCGAAAATTCTGATTCAGACAAAATTAGGAAAATGATGGTTCTAATCAGAATTCCATAAGTAATAGGAGTTACGCAGTTCAAAACGTAACTTAGGCTTAATTCAGTTAGTTAGCG
>DYNO01000152.1 GCA_020721025.1 Thiomargarita sp.
CAATAGCAACCTAAGTTATCTGTTGTCAACTGTTATGGTAACAGGACGAAGCACTTCTATTACCCACTCTTAATAATTGGAGTAATAGCGATGAAAATCTAGACAACATTTTGCAACATTATCCAAACAAGCCTGCGAATTTCTGTAGATAACCTACCGCTAAGATATCAGTCAGTTGCAACAACAACAAGATAACTATCGGTGACAGATCGACTCCAGAAATTGGCGGCAACAAACGACGAACTGGACGCAACAAGGGACGATTCAAATTGTAAAGAATGTTGGAAATGGGATTGTAGCTATCATACGAATTAACCCAACTCAAGACAACTTCGATCAAAATTGACCAAAAGAAGATATTAAGCAACAAGGAGACTAAATTAGCAATTGATAATAAAAATAATTTGACGAGGCTGAAATGCTGCCCAAACAACAATGTGGTGAGCAACAAAGCCAGCATTTCTGACATCATTAATAAAATAATGACTGCTATATCTATTTGTTGTTGCTGCCATAATAGCATTGACTTGCCACGATACCGCGGGACGACACCGTGCAAAAATGCAACCGATGGTTGTGTCACAGTATAGAGAAATTGCAAAATAGGTTCGTTACGAAAGCCTACCCCCGCCCATTGTAGAATTAAACGCAACATTAACAATAAGATGTAAAAACCAAAAATTGCATTTATCAAAAATACCAATGCTGTTGTTAAGGGGTCACTTGCAGTCATCCTTGCTCTCCAAATTGTTTTGCCATACTGGTGGCGCGCTGTTGGGCTGCAAGTAAGGCTTTATCAAATAATTCTTGAATTCCACCAGCTTGTAATGCTGCCACCGCTTGTTCTGTTGTGCCGCCCTTAGAAGTCACCCGCATTCGCAACGTTGCCGCATCTTCCTGACTTTCCAATGCCATTTTTGCCGCGCCGAATGCCGTTTGCAAGGTTAATAAGCGTGCCATATCCTGTGGCAAACCAAGATTAATTCCTGCTTTTTCAAGCACTTCCATCATCAAAAAGAAATAGGCTGGTCCACTGCCCGACAATGCCGTCACCGCATCCATTGCCGTTTCATCATCCAACCACACAGTTAAACCGACAGCACGCAAAATATTTTCTGCCAATTCTTTTTGTTCTTCAGTCACATGGGCACCGGCAAACAAAGCAGACGCACCACATTTCACCAATGCCGGCGTATTTGGCATGACACGCACAATGGGAATCGGCTGATCCCCTACCCAACGCTGCATATCCGACATGCGAATACCCGCAGCAATACTGATCAACAATGGGTTAGTTGTGGATAACTCAGTACGCAACGATTGCAACACGTCACACACCACTTGAGGTTTTACTGCTAAAACAATCACTTCTGCATCTTGAATCGCAGCAAGATTATCGGTAAAACATTTGATTGGAACTGGAAATTGCGCCGCAAACGGTTCAGTCACCGGGTCTGCCACCCGCAGTTTTTCTGCCGACATGCCATTATCCAACAAACCACCAATCAGGCTGTGTGCCATATTGCCACCGCCTATAAACGAGATAATTTTAGTTTTCATGGGTTTCACTCGCAGGATGCGTAAAAATATAGCCGTTACTGCTATTTTACAGTACAATTGCCGTTCATTGTATTTATTTCGATATATGACTATGAAATACTGGTTAAAATTTGTACTAGGCACACTCGCCAGCTTACTGGTGATCATGATCACTGCGATAATCATGGTCATTGCCACCTTCAATCCCAATCATTATAAAGCTGAAATCAGCCAATGGGTGCGCGCACAAACCGGACGTAACTTGAATATGGACGGCGAAATTCAGTTATCACTGCTGCCCTTATCGCTGGAACTCGAAAAAGTGAGTTTACACAATCCAGACGGATTCAAAACTCCTGAATTTGTTTACATTAATCATCTAAAATTGTTCATTCACTGGTTCCCCCTGTTTGAACAAAAAATTGAGGCGGAAATTCTGCAACTTGATGGAATTCGGCTCATCCTTTCGCGTCAGGCAGATGGCAAGGCAAATTGGAAAAATCTGCTCATTTCATCCAAAAAGCAAGAAACTTCAAGTTTACCGCAATCTAATTTTGTAAAATCGTTGCATATCAAACAAATAGATTTCAAAAATTCTCAAATTGTTTGGGACGATAAGCTGACCAAAACCCACTACAATGTGAACAACTTGAATTTCTCAACCCAAGTTCAAGCAGATTTAGAAAAACAGGCATTTCAATTGCTGGAGATGAAATTGACTTCAGAAATTGAAAAAGGGCAAGATAAGCAACTGTTATCTGTGACGATTCCTCAATTACAACTGGATTCATCCCAACAACAGCTCCATTGGGAAAGTGAACTACAACTCGGAGAAGCCAAATTACAGACACAGTTGCAAGTCACGAATTTATTGAGTAATCCAACTTATCAGGCGAAGTTACAACTGGCAGAATTTAATCCTACCGCACTGTTTGCGCTATTGAATCTTTCGTACAGTCGCTTGCCAAAAACGCTGGCTTTTGGGATAGAAATGCAAGGTAGCTTGACCGGTAACAATTTTATCAAGAATCTCGTCACGAAGGCGGATGACTATCAACTACAACTGACTGAAGCTAAAATAAATTTATCAGAACAATCGTTAGAAACTGATAATTTAAAATTACAAGTTTTCGGTCACGAGATCATCACGCAATTGAAGGCGACAGAATTGCTCAGTCATCCCAAATTGACGACGCAAACAAAGGCAATGGGCACAACCTTGACCAGTAACCTGTCGTTAGAACGGCAACCCAACCTATTGATTCATGGCACATTAAAATTAGATAAGTTGGATATACGCGCGTTGGCAACAACGTTGAAATTACCTCTGCCAGAGACTACCGATAAAAAAGTCTTGAGTCACTTAGCGTTAGAAACACAGCTAGAAATAAACGCGGCTCAAGCAGATTTGCACAATGTTAATGTTGCGTTCGATGAAAGTGTGCTCAAGGGCGAGGTACGAGTTCAAAATTTTCAACAACCTGCGCTATCCTTTCATTTGAATTTAGACAATATCGACGTGGATCGCTATCTGTCGCCCAAAATATCAGATAAAGAAAAAAATTCCGGAATGCCGGTGCCAATGGATTTATTGAAAAAGTTGAATGTAAATGGAACGTTAAGCATCACGAATTTCAAATTGGCGAAAGCGCGCATCAAGGAAATGAGTTTGAAATTTATCACGAAAGATGGCAAGGTAAAAGTATCGTTGTTGAACTTATTACCTGATTTTAAAGCATTTTTTGGTAAGCCAAAATCCTCAAATGTAGCCCAAGTGGTCAAGGGCAATGAGAAACGTGTCCTGACCGAGAAAATTAAAACTTTGTCGCCATTACTCGAAGTAGAGTGAAATTACGCTTCAAGACCATTTCAAACCTGACAGTGGGCATTGACAATAGACCTCTTGCATATTACGTCACTAACGCCAACATACTAATTTGAAATCATAAAAATTTCTCAGTATCAAGCTCTTGCAAGAAGTCTCATGGCATTTTCATTTTGAAAACAGCAATTATCCAAATTCTGAAACTGTTTCTGGAAAATTTAAAATTATCAATATGTTACTTCCTCAATTTGAAGAATTATTGGCATTACGTCATCAAGCTGGCGATTTGGGCGCGGTGACCACTCGACGCGTACAAACTCCGCTCAGTGGCTTGTATGCGTCGGTTTTTCGTGGGCAGGGCATGGATTTTGACGAAGTGCGGGAATATCAACACGGCGACGAAATTCGCAATATCGACTGGCGGGTAACGGCGCGCATGAATAAGCCGTATCTCAAAGTGTATCGCGAGGAACGGGAGCGTAATGTTATTTTATGTATTGATTCAAGTGCTTACATGCAATTCGGTACTCGCCAGACTTTTAAAACAGTGCAAGCCGCAAAAGTTGCCGCATTGTTGGGCTGGAGTGCCCAAACTCACGCGGATCGGGTGGGAGGAGTGGTATTTGGACAGCGTAAATTGTATTTTTTCCCGCCCAGCCGTTCCCACAAAGCTTTTTCGCAACTTTTACGACATTTGACATTACCGACTCCCAGCGATGAATTGCAACCTACAGATTTAAAACAAGCAATTCACGCGATCAATCGCAACACGACTACGGGCGCACTCATTTTTCTCATTCTCGATGTCAGTCAAATCGCGCTCGCCACGTTGCAACAATCGCTCAGTCAATTGCATCAACGGCATGAATTGGTGCTTATTGGGATTGACGATCCTGCGGACAGTGAATTGCCAGCGGTGGGTTTAGTGAAATTTATTGCCCCCGATGGTTCAGAACTGATTGTAAATACAGATAATCTTTCAGCAAAACAGCACTATCATCAGTTATGGCTCAACCATCGGCAACAAGTGCAACTTTTGGTCAAACAGTGGGCAAGCGATTTTTTCAGTATTTCGACTCAAGAGGATGTTTATCAAAGTTTATTGACTCATTTACGACAACGCGAAAAATTACAACAAGCACATCGGTAAACTATGGAAGAATTGAGAGATATTAAAGGGTTAGATGCGATATCGTGGTATCCGCTTGCGCCGGGTTGGTTATTACTGTTGGCAGCGGGATTATTGCTCATTTTGCTCATTATGCGTTGGCGACGAGTGAAACCGGTAACGACTCCAACAATACCTTGGCAAACCGCGGCTCTTTCCGAATGGCAACAGTTGCATCAAATTGAATCACCACGACAACAATTAGAAGCCGTTGCAGTGTTATTGCGGCGGGTTGCGATACAGCGTTATGGTCGAGAAAATTGTGCAGGATTAGTGGGTTACGATTGGTTGCATTGGCTGACGACACACGATCCACAACAATTTGATTGGGTTGCAGAAGCGCAAATTTTGATCAAATTGCCGTATATGCCTCCCTCGGCTGAAATTGATCAACTTCAGCTCAATCAATTAATCAATGCAGTCAAAGCATGGTTAAACTAACTTCATGGAATTCCAAGAAAATGACGATTCTGATTGATTCCCACTGCCATTTAGATTTAGTTGAACAGACTACGCCAAGTCACTTGATTCATGCGGCACAACAGGCGGGAGTGCATTACTTTTTATCGGTTGCTGTCGATTTAGAGCATTTTCCGCAATTATTGGCAATTTCGCAACAACATCCAAATGTTTGCGTGTCAGTCGGTATTCATCCCAATACGCCTTGTAAAACTGAGCCAACGGTTGCCCAACTGGTTGAATTGGCACAACATCCAGAAGTGGTGGCGATTGGCGAGACGGGATTGGATTATTATCGTTCGCATGGCGATTTGCGCTGGCAACAGCAACGGTTTCGTACTCACATTCGTGCTGCCAGAGAAGCGGGTAAGCCGTTGATTATTCACTGTCGTGATGCTGCGGCGGATACCCTCCGAATTTTGCAAGAGGAAAATGTCGCGGATATTGGCGGCGTGATGCACTGTTTTGTTGAAGATTGGGCAATTGCCCAGCAAGCGATGGCGTTGGGGCTGTTAATTTCATTTTCTGGCATTGTCACATTTAAGACTGCGAAGGTTTTGCATGAGGTGGCGCGTCAGGTGCCGTTGGAAAAAATGTTAGTAGAAACAGACAGTCCCTATCTTGCCCCCGTTCCTTATCGTGGTAAGGTGAATCAACCGGCGTATGTCAAACACGTTGCTCAGTTTATTGCAGAATTGCGTGGGCAACCCTTTGATCTCATTGCTCAAATGACCACTAAAAATTTTTTAACGCTGTTTCAACCAACTTTCGCAGTTAATTGCTCTACAATGTAATTTATTAATGAGAGTTTGTAACCATGTTCAGCCAGATTTTACCTCAGGTGCCTTATGCCTCTTGAAATCCAACTTCAGTTACATCACAATTTAGTCCGTGTTGAACAAACGATTGCCGATGCAGCGCAACAATTCTGTCGAAATATCGAAGAAATTCAATTAGTTACGGTTAGCAAAGGTCGTCCTACAAGGGAAATTTTCTTTGCCATTGAAGAGGGACTGCGACATTTTGGTGAAAGTTATGTGCAAGAAGCGTATCTTAAAATTGAACTCCTTCCTACAAGGGATATGGTGTGGCATTTTATCGGACCCATTCAGAGCAACAAAACACAGATGATTGCGAAATATTTTGATTGGGTTCAATCACTTGCTTCGCTGAAACATGCACAACGTTTGAACGATCAGCGTCTCGACCATTTGCCGCCGTTGAATGTTTGTATTGAGGTCAATGTGGATCGCGAATCGCAAAAATCTGGAATTCCATTGGAGGAAGTAGCTGATTTTGCGAAAGAAATTCAGCAGTTTCCACGATTACAACTGCGAGGATTGATGGCGGTTCCTGCACATCATGAGGAGTTTGAACTGCAACGGCAATCGTGTCGTTTGTTATCGCAAGCCTATCAACAATTAAAAATGCTTGGATTTCAATTAGATACCTTGTCGATGGGCATGACGGGCGATATGGTGGCGGCAATTGCAGAAGGTTCAACGATGTTGCGCATTGGCACCGGTATTTTTGGGGAACGGAAATAGTCAGAAGTTGAATGGTATGTTGCATCAATCTGTTATTATCTCGGTAGATTTTATTGTGACAAGAGAAAGACTAAATGACTGATAATGTTGAATATATTCCGGCAGAACTCACGGTTGATGAAATGATGTCGTTGGACAGTGGGATTGCTGCGTTTCAGGGCAAACATTTTGCGCGCGCCCAGCAATTGTTGTATCCGTTGGCGGAAAATGGCAATGCGGAAGCGCAATATCGCATGGCAATCATGTGTCAAAATGGTTTGGGCATGGTGGTGAATGCGAAACAGGCGGAAAATTATATGCGCCATGCGGCAGAGCAAGGCTTTGTTTTGGCTCAACATGGGTTGGGATTCATGTACATGATGGGGGAATGTGTCCCTAAAAATGACGAGGAAGCGGCAAGGTGGTTTTTACGGGCGGCGGAGCAGGGTTTGGTTGGGGCGCAGACGATCATCGCACAGATGTATGAGGAAGGGCGGGGGGTGGCGCAGGATGTGGAACAAGCGAAAAAATGGTATGCTAAAGCAGGTTTTTAATCAGACTTGAGCAGGAGGATGCTGTGCGCAAAAGAGTGTATTCAATGCTACCAGATGTGGAACATTGCAAGCAATTGGTCACGGAATTAAAACAGGCGGGATTGACGGATAAAGAAATCCATGTGGTGGCGCGGGAGGATGTGCCATTGGAGGGCTTGCATCAAGCAACGGTGTTGGATAAAACTGAATTAAAACATGGGCTTGAATTAGGTGCGAGTGTCGGGGGGATTGCGGGCATGTTGGGGAGTATTTTGGCAATTACTTTTCCACCAGCGGGAATTGTGATTGCGGGCGGCGCGCTGACGGTGTTGGCAACGACGATGGCGGGAGCGAGTTTTGGGGCAATGGTTTCTGCCTTAGTGGCACGGGATATTCCGAATCATGAATTAGAGACATTTCAATTGGATATCGACGCGGGCAAGGTGTTGTTAATTTTGGATATCAAAACCTCGCAAGTGGATGAGATAACTCAGATGATTAAATCAACTCATCCAGAAGCAGTGATCGGCGTGGTGCTCCGTCCTGCATTCGACGTAAATTAATTATAAAACCAATTGATTAAAAACACTTGAGCGGGATAGCGTATGGATGCGATTGTTCCGATTCTAAAAAGTTATGATTTATTCGGATAGATGTGCGAATGATTTTCATAATCCGCACTCTCTCCATTGTTTGTAATGCCAGTAAACTGTTGAGTAAGGAGGAAAATCTTTCGGTAAATCCTTCCAGTGGACGGGTCCGTTTTTTCTTCGGTAAATATTCTGACAATAACGGTTCTACTATTGATCATT
>DYNO01000153.1 GCA_020721025.1 Thiomargarita sp.
GATAAAGCAACGAAATGCAGTAATACGATTATGACCAGTAGCTACACAACAACATTGACTTTTTTGGAACGATTTTATGAAGATAGCGTTATTAGGAACAGGTTTACTTGGGGCAGAAATCGCAAAACGATTGTTTCAGCAACAAATGGACATCACCGTGTGGAACCGGACTGCGGAGAAATTACAACCCCTTGCTGCGTTAGGAATTCCCGTAGCTGCCACCGCCGCTCAAGCAATCGCCATGACCGATGTCACCATTTTAATGTTAGCTGACGCTCCGGCAATTCGAGAAATTTTGTTTGCAGAATCAACGGGGACGACCTTGGCGGGCAAAACCATCATTCAAATGGGCACCATCGCACCTCAAGAAAGCCAAACGTTAGCGGCTGAAATTCAAGCAATGGGTGGCGATTATTTGGAAGCCCCCGTGTTGGGCAGTTTGGGCGAGGCGCAACAGGGAAATTTAATTGTCATGGTTGGCGGTCAGTCGGCACAATTTGCACAGTGGCAACCGATATTTCAGCATCTCGGACAGGATGTGCGTTTCATTGGGAACGTTGGGCAGGCGGCGGCATTAAAATTGGCGTTAAATCAATTGATTGGTTCATTGACCGTTGCATTTTCATTAAGTTTGGGAATTGTGCAGAAGCAGGGGATTGATGTCAATATTTTCATGGAGTTACTGCGTAACAGTGCCCTGTATGCAAAGACATTTGACAAAAAATTAGATCGGATGTTACAGCGGGATTTTACCGCTCCCAATTTTCCAACGCAGCATTTATTGAAAGATGTTCGTTTAATATTAGCGACGGCGCAACAGCTTGATTTGAGGACAGAAGCATTGCAAGGCGTGGCAATTTTGGCAGAAAACGCGGTAAATTCGGGAGATGCGCTGCTGGATTATTCCGCTATTTTTAACGCAGTTGTCCCGCGCTGATCTTGTGCCTACCAAACCTAATAAATTGTTTTAACGGTAACTATTTTTATCAATTAGAAACGTTGAACTTCGCAACCCACTATTTGCTTTCAGAAATTTTCTAAAACAGCTTAATTTCACTGCTACTTACAACAGCCCACATCAGGTTGAAATCGTGACGACTCCGCATTTTATTCACCTTGCTTGCCATACAGAATATTCATTGGTTGACGGTCTGATTCGGATTGAAGAACTGATTGATTCTGCGAAGAAAGCTAAAATTCCCGCCTGCACCATCACCGATCAGAGTAACTTATTTGCCCTAGTCAAATTTTACATGAAGGCACAAAAAGCCGGCATCAAGCCCATCATTGGAGCGGATTTATGGCTTGACAAGGACGCACCCACGCAATTTATCGTGCTTTGTCAAAATCTGATCGGCTACCGTAATTTAACTCAATTAATTTCAAAGAGTTACTTAGAAGGGCAACGAAATAACATCCCCTATCTCAAGCGCGAATGGTTGGCGGATAAAACGGACGGTTTAATTCTCATTCTCGGACAGACCAGCGATGTGGGTGCAGCATTAATTTCTGAAAATCAAGAGCTTGCAAAAAAACATCTGGCATTTTGGCAAAAATTATTTCCACAACGTTTATATCTAGGATTGCAACGAATTGGCAAGCCAGACGAAGAAAATTATATTTATGAAGCCTTAACCCTCGCAGCCGCCCAACAATTGCCGGTGGTAGCCACCAATGCCGTGTGTTTTCTGCATGAAGATGACTTTGAAGCACATGAGGTAAGAGTTTGTATTCGTGAAAGTTTTACCCTCGCTGATCCGCGTCGTCCCAAAAAATACACGCCCCAACAATATTTGCGCTCGCCGGAAGAAATGGTGGAATTGTTCGCCGATATTCCCGAAGCGATTGAAAATACTTGGTATATTGCACAACGCTGTAATTTACAACTGACACTCGGCAAGAATTTTTTACCCGATTTCCCCGTTCCCGCTGGCAAAACCACCGAAGAATATTTTTGTGAACAAGCGCGATTGGGATTGGAAGAACGGCTGGCACAACAAAATATCACTTCCGAAGCGCAACAGCAACCCTATAAAGATCGCTTAGAACAAGAACTTAAAGTGATTCTACAAATGGGATTCCCCGGTTATTTCTTAATTGTGGCGGATTTCATTCAATGGGCGAAAAATCATAACATTCCCGTCGGTCCCGGACGCGGTTCAGGGGCGGGTTCTCTGGTCGCTTATACATTAAAAATCACAGATTTAGACCCACTTCCTTATGATTTGCTGTTTGAGCGATTTTTGAATCCAGAACGGGTCTCAATGCCAGACTTCGATGTGGATTTTTGCATGATTGGGCGCGACGATGTCATTAATTATGTTGCAGAAAGATATGGACGGGATCGGGTTTCGCAGATCATCACTTACGGCACAATGGCAGCAAAAGCGGTGGTTCGAGACGTGGGGCGGGTTATGGGGCTACCGTATGGCTTTGTCGATCAAATTGCGAAACTCATTCCGTTTGAATTGGGCATCACGCTGGATAAAGCCCTAGATGACACGCCAGAGTTGCAGCAACGCTATGAAACAGATGAAGAAGTGACCGAATTGATCAATATGGCGCGCAAATTGGAGGGCTTGACGCGCAATGTCGGTACACACGCGGGGGGAGTGGTCATCGCACCGTCGAAACTGACTGATTTTTCACCACTTTATTGTGAAGAAGGCAGTCAGGACATCGTAACGCAGTTTGACAAAGATGACATTGAAAAAGTAGGCTTGGTCAAGTTTGACTTCTTAGGATTGCGTACTTTAACGATTATCAAGTGGGCGTTGGAAAATATCAATCGTTACCGCGATGAACCTTTGGATATCAATAAGATACCGTTAGATGATAAGAAAGCTTTTGATCTATTGAAGCGCGCCGATACGACAGCAGTTTTTCAATTAGAATCAGATGGTTTGAAAGAATTGATTAAACGGTTGAAGCCAGACTGTTTTGAAGATATCGTGGCATTAGTCGCCTTGTACCGTCCCGGTCCTCTACAATCCGGCATGGTCGATGATTTCATTGATAGAAAACAAGGACGTGCCAAAATTGAATATCCACATCCAGAACTTGCGCCTGTGCTGAAACCGACTTATGGAGTCATCGTTTATCAAGAACAGGTGATGCAAATTGCACAGGTTTTAGCTGGTTACACATTGGGCGGGGCGGATATCCTCCGGAGAGCAATGGGGAAAAAAGACCCTAAAGAAATGGCGAAACAACGGCAAATTTTTGTGGAAGGTGCTGAAAATCATGGTGTTAAAGAACAAGAAGCAAGTTATATTTTCGACCTGATGGAAAAGTTTGCCGCTTATGGGTTCAACAAAACTTTAGGTGCAGGCACTCTCATTCACACCGTTGATGGTACGAAAAAAATTGAAACTTGTCAAGCAGGCGATCAGGTTTTAACACTGACTCCAGACGGACAAACTGTTATTTCTCAAGTGGTTACATTGTATGATCATGGTGAAGTTCCTTTGTGGGAAATTTATTTTAACGATGAAACAATTGAATATTCCACATTAGATCATAAATGGTTGACTGAATACGGACAACTTCCTTTATGGCTGATTTTAAAAGAAAATTTGGCGATTTTAGGCACAGAGTGTTTAAATTCCCATTCGCAGGTCGCACCAGAAGTGATTGTCACGGAAACAGATATTTCTGGCAAATTACGCCTTAATCTAAAGTATAGCGAATCACAACAAGTTATCTTATTTGAAAATTATATAAATCAAGCTGTTCCAAATTATAAAACGTCAACATTTTGGCAAACAGCGGGTTCTGTGGTATTGCGTTATGTCAATCACGTTTGTTTTATCGGATGGTCACAAGGTTATGATTTAGAAGTCGATCATCCTGAGCATAACTTTTTGTTAGCGTCGGGATTATGTTGCTCAAATTCTCACTCCGCAGCGTATGCCTTAGTTGCCTATCAAACGGCGTGGTTGAAAGCCCACTATCCGGCGGCGTTTATGGCGGCAGCGTTGTCTTCGGACATGGATAACACCGATAAAGTCGTGCGTTTGATTGATGAATGCCGCACAATGGGTCTGACCATTGAACCGCCGCATGTCAATTCGAGTGATTATCAATTTACGGTCGAAAAAGATAAACCTTTATTGATCCGCTATGGACTTGGTGCGATCAAGGGGGCGGGCGAAAATGCAATAGAAAACATCGTTGAAGCGCGTCGTAACAAGGGGGCGTTTCAAGATTTATTTGATTTTTGCCGTCGTTTGGACTTAAAGAAGCTGAACCGCCGAGTTTTGGAAGCTTCACTCAAAGCAGGTGCATTGGATAAATTGGCTCCGAGTCGTGCTATCGCCTTGGCTTCATTTGAAAAAGCGATTAAATTAGCCGAGCAACATTCCAGTGCGAAAGCCACCGGTCAAAATGATATGTTTGGTTTGAGTAGCAGTGTCGCGCAAGTAGAAAAGCCAATGTTCGCCACCAATGTTGCGGAATGGTCGTTAACAGAAACGTTGCAATATGAAAAGGACGTTTTAGGATTTTATATCAGTGGACACCCGATTAAGCAATATCAAGGGGAAATAGAACAAATCACTTCACTGCGTCTGGACAATGTGCGCCCCACAGAATATAAAGCAACCGTGCGAATTGCGGGCTGGGTGGTCGATTTGCGAAATAATCAAAGTAAACGCGGCAAAATGGCAAGTATCACATTAGAAGACATGACTGGACAGTTTGAAGTTGTTGTTTATCCAGATGTTTATCCTATAGTGAAAGATTTACTTGTTAAAGATACGTTATTAATTGCCGAAGGTGAAGTCCGGGATGATAAATTTTCTGGAGGGCGCAATATGGTCGCCAGTCAATTGTTAACTTTGGAAAAAATTCGAGAAACTGCAAAACGTTTAGTGTTGCATATCACACCAGAGCAAGCGAATCAGGAAACGGTGTTGGGACTGAAAATGGCATTAGAGCCGCATAAAGCAGGAAAGTGTCCGATTCACATTATGTATCAACGTCCGGAAGTGCAAGTTGAACTCATTTTAGGGCAGGCGTGGCAGGTCAAAATCAGCGAGGAATTGTTGATTAAATTACGTCAGTTGTTGACCATAAATCAGGTTAGGGTGATCTACTCGTGATAAAAATGATACGATTTCAATCAGTTGGCACATCAAGCTATCAATAGTTCAGACAGTTTTAACATTTTGATTTCAATCGTCTCGCAAACTTCACTGTAATTTGCACTTGATTGATTTTACAGAAGATGATAAAAAACTGTCCAGACTATTGATCGATAGAATATTTTTGTAACTTGTTGATATTCTAAACGCGTTGTTGCATCATGCCAATGAATTTGTCAAATAATCCTGCGACATCATGCGGGCCCGGACTGGCTTCGGGATGTCCTTGAAAACTGAACGCCGGTTGATCAATGCGTTGAATTCCTTGCAAACTTTTGTCGAACAGGGAACGATGGGTCGCTTGTACCGTTGCGGGTAACGTTGCTTCATCGACGGCAAAGCCATGATTTTGACTGGTAATCATCACGCGACCGGTGGCTAAATCTTGCACCGGGTGATTTGCCCCATGATGACCAAATTTCATTTTCATGGTTTTCGCCCCGCTCGCCAATCCCAACAATTGATGTCCTAAACAAATTCCGAACGTGGGCACGCCCGCCGCGACAATTTCTTGAATCGCAGCAATGGCATAGTCACATGGTTCGGGATCGCCGGGCCCATTGGATAAAAATACGCCGTCAGGTTTTTGTTGCAACACGTCGCGGGCGGGAGTTTGGGCGGGAATCACGGTGACATGACAACCCCGTTGCGCTAACATTCTCAAAATATTACGTTTTACGCCATAGTCATACGCCATCACTCGCCAGCGTTTTTCTGGCAATGCCGGCTCAGTCACGCCTAACTGCCATTCGCCTGCTTCCCACACATAAGATTCGGTCGTTGAAACTTCTTTCGCTAAATCCATGCCTTGCAAGCCGGGAAAACTGCGTGCTGCTTGAATTGCTGCCTGTTCATCCAATTGTTCACCCGCCATTAAGCAGGAATTTTGCGCGCCTTTTTCCCGCAGCAGTCGAGTCAAACGGCGTGTGTCAATGCCGTCAATGGCAACCACTTGATGACGTTGTAAATAATGGTCTAATAATTCTTCAGCGCGCCAATTGCTAACCATGAGCGGTAAATCACGAATCACCAATCCCGCGGCATAAATCTTTGCAGATTCCTCATCTTCTGAATTTATGCCAGTATTGCCGATGTGGGGATAGGTGAGGGTGACAATTTGCCGATAATAAGAGGGGTCAGTCAAAATTTCTTGATAGCCGGTGATGGCGGTATTAAAAACCACTTCGCCGACACTTTGCCCGGTATAGCCGATTGATTTTCCGTAAAATATGCTGCCGTCTGCCAATGCCAGTAGTGCGGTATGTTTCATTGCAAGCCCTAAATTACATAGTATAAGTTGGTTTATCGGATTTTAAGTATTGGGCGATAATTTTCTCGATTTTTTCACGGGTTGCGCCCTTGTCCAGTTCGCCAAAATGCACGCCAATGCCCGCAGGTCGATTGCCCGGACAGCCTTTGGGATTAATCCATGCGATTTTTCCTGCCACTGGAATTTTATCGGCATCGTTGAATAAAGTAAGCAAAACAAAGACTTCATCGCCCAATTGATATTTCTTTTCAGTGGGAATAAACAAGCCACCATGTTGTAAAAACGGTAAGTACGACATATACAAAATATTTTCGTCGTGGATACGCAATTCCAGCATATTACGTTTCAATCCACCACCACCCGGACGTTTTAAACCTGCCATGATTTTTTATCTCCCGAACTCAGTCCAAGCAATTGCGATAACTTCAAGCAATCCTTGCGTTTTTACATTTGTTGATCCCATGACTAAACGATACGCATCTTGTTGCAAATCGAGTAGCTTGAATAAATAGCGCGAGTTTACTTGGCGCGCGAGGCGTTGTAAAGGTTCACGATAATCTTGATTAATCAGAACGTGGGAATGACCACTTTGTGAGTAGCGAATTAAGTCCATCGTCCAACTGAGCATCCACGGCAAAACTTGGGTAACTGTTTGTTTATTCCACTGTTCAGCAATTTTCACTGGGTCAAGTTTGCCACTGGGTAATTGTGCCAACGTGTCGAATAATTCTCGCCGTTTGTTTAATTCCTCGCCTTCAATCAAGTTTAAAGCGGCAAGGGGGGCGTGGGCAGTGAGATTGAGCAACAAGGGGGCGGAATGCGTGGTTGAAATTTTGGATTCTAACCAAGTTTGGGCTAACGTTTTGTCGGGACGGCTAAAATCAAAGCGTTGGCAACGGCTGCGAATGGTGGCAAGCAACGCGCTGGGACGGTGACTGATGAGCATCAACATCGTGCTTTTTGGCGGTTCTTCGAGCAATTTCAATAAGCTATTCGCTGCATTGTGATTCATCGCCTCCGCCGGATTGAGAATAATAATTTGATGCCGTCCATAATTCGCGGTAAGGGTACAAAATTCAATCAGATGGCGAATTTGGTCAATGGCGATTTGTTTGCCCACTTCTGCGGGTTCTACCGGCATTAAGTCCGGGTGAGTATGGGCTTTGAGCAACAGACAGGGTTTGCAATAACCGCATGTTCGTGGCAGATCGTCGCGCACCTTGGGTTTTTCGCATAACAGAAATTCCGCAAGTTGTTGTGCGAAAACCGCTTTTCCCATGCCCTTCGTACCACACAGCAGCAGGGAATGCGGCAAACGTTGTTGTGTCCATGCGTTTAATAACGTGTGCCAAATAGGTTGATGCCAAGGGAGAATCGGGTGCAGCATAAGTACCTTAATTTCAAGCGATAAATTTAATTGTTAAAA
>DYNO01000154.1 GCA_020721025.1 Thiomargarita sp.
GGGTTATAGACCTGTTTCACTTGGTATTAAAGATTTCAAATCGGTTCTATATTTCAGCCAAGCAAATGACCAGTCAACAAATTCAATTACATCTGCAAGAGCGAGTCAGTTATAGCTTAGATAAAATTGAACGCACCTTTGCTGAAAGTCGCTCCACCGTGCAATTTATCGCCTCAGATCACGTGCTCAAAGCCAACTTAATGCAACTGGAGGTTATCACGCGACGTTTACAAGATTTGCGTAATATTTACAAGATATATCTGAGTTTAGCATTTTATGACGCGCAACGCATCAAGCAAGCAGATACTGTGGGTTTATCACTGGGGCAAGTTGCAGGACAAGAATTATGGGTTGAACAAGTTTTTGAGCATGGCAATGTCAGTGCTGCCAGCGATGTTCATTTTTCTGAAGAATTACAAAAAGTTGTGATTCCATTTGCCGCGCCGGTGAAAGATGAAAATCACAATGTTCTCGGTGCGATTGTTGCCTACATTGCCGTGGAAAATCTTTATGAAATTTTGGGAGAATTAGAACAAACGCATCCGGACATTCATATTGATTTAATTGATAAAACCAATATTTTGCTGTATTCCAATTACGCTCGTAAAGGTATTTTACGCCCCTATGCCCCCTTAGAAACCCAACATGAACCGATGCTGACTACCTTGGCGCGGGAACAAGGTTATACCGATTTTCCCGGCAACGGTTGGACACTGATTACCCATTATCCCGTCGAAAAAATATTTATTCCTATCAAAGAATTGCGTAACCAAACCATTGCAATTATTTGTATTTTCTTACTTCTTGCAATCGTTGGCATCAGCCTATTTGCGCGTTACCTCATCCACCCCATCCACCTATTGCAAGAGGCGGCATTAAAATTGGGTTGTGGTGATTTATCGACGCGGGTATCTATTGGTTCTCAAGACGAAATTGGCAAATTGGGCGTGATTTTTAATCAGATGGCGCAGCTATTGGAAGAAAATATGGTGCGCTTGAAACAATACAAAAGCATTTTAGACCTCAATTTAGACAATATTTCCATTATTGATGCCGATAGTTTGCAATTTATTTATGTTAATCAAGGTGCAGTTAAACAACTGGGTTACAATGAAATCGAATTATTGACCATGACCCCGTTGGATACGATTTTTGGGGTCAGTGCCGAACAAATGCAACAAATGTTGGCAGCCCTGCGAAATGGAATTATGCCCGTGTTACGGTTTGAAGCCATCCAACGTCGTAAAGACAACACGGTTTTTCAGATAGAAATTTCGTTGCAATACATTGCGTTATCTGAAGGCAGCGCGTGTTATGTCAGCATTATTCGCGACATCAGTGAACGTAAACAGGCGGAAAAGCTGCTCAAGGAATATAGCCAACAATTAGAACAGGAAGTGGCTGCTCAGACAGAAGAACTTGCCGCGCAAAATGAAGAATTACTCAATCAGACGCAATTGTTATCATTAGAAATCGAAAAACGTAAAGTTATCGAACAAAACTTGCGTGACAGTGAAGAGCAGTTCAATTTAGCCATGCAAGGGGCAAGTGATGGGCTATGGGATTGGAATATCAAGAAAAATTCCTTTTATCTCGCCCCGCGCTGGAAAGCCATCTTGGGATATGCTGAACACGAATTAGTTGATGGATTCGATACTTGGGTGCAACTGCTTCATCCTGACGACAAAGTGGCTGTGATACAACAGTTGACGGATTATTTGGAACGCCGTTATAGCACTTATGAGAATATTCAACGACTTCGCTCCAAAAATGGGCATTATCTCTGGATCATGTCGCGGGGAATTTGCGTGCGTGATGCAGATGAAAAACCTATTCGGATGGTGGGCACGATCACCGATATTTCTCAATTGAAATGGGCGGAAGAAAAACTACGTCATCAAGAACAATTTTTGCGTTCCGTCATTGATAACATTCCACAATTAATTTTTTGGAAAGATTGCAACGGTCAATATTTGGGTGCCAATGCCCAACTGATTAAATTTAAAAATCTTCCTTTTCACGAGATCGTCGGTAAAACGGATGCAGACATCTGGCAACCGGAACAAGCCGCGCGTTATCGTCAAGAAGATGCCGAAGTGGTGCGCACCCGTCAGCCAAAATTGAAAAGTGAAGAGCAATTACAACGTGCTGATGGTCAATGGGTTTGGTTAGAAATCAGTAAAATTCCACTTTACAATGTCGCCGGAGAAGTGGTCGGTATTCTGGTAACTTCTGAGGATATTACCGAACGCAAGGTGGCAGAAAAGTTATTGCAAGACTATAACCGTCAATTAGAACAACAAGTTGCGCTGCGCACGGTGGAATTAACCGAGAAAACCAACGCCTTGCAACGGGAACAAGATAAATTTTCGACCGTGTTAGACAGTTTAGAATTGTTAATTTATGTTGCCGATATGCAGACTTATGAAATTTTATTCACCAATGAGTTTAACCAACGGACTTTTAACGATCCATTGACCGGGGGTATTTGTTGGCAAAAATTGCAGCAAGGTCAAACAAAACCGTGTAGCTTTTGCACCAATGATAAGCTGTTGAATGCGGACGGACAACCCGGTGAAATTTATACGTGGGAATTTCAAAATACGGTGAATAAACGTTGGTATTTTATTCAAGATCGAGCCATTCGTTGGACAGATGGGCGGATCGTGCGTTTTGAAGCGGCAACCGATATTACTGCGTTAAAACAAGCAGAAGCGACCGTGCGCGAGACGATGGTACGATTTCAAGCGGTGTTTAATAATGCCGCAGTTGGAATGTGTATCGTAGATCATCTCGGCAAGTTCTTAGAATGTAACACGAAAATGTCTGAAATGTTTGGTTACTCATTGGGCGAATTGCACACACTCACCACGCATGAAGTGACGTATTCTGACGACTTAATGATCTCAAGACAACATTTTAATAAATTACTCAATGGGTTAATCAATTCCTATCAAATCGAAAAACGTTATCATCGCAAAGATCATACTTTATTTTGGGGTGTGCTACATGTCACTCCATTACAATGGGATGAATATGGACGGGTTAACCGAGTGTTAGGGATTATTGCAGACATCGGTGAACGCAAACAGGTGGAAACTGCCCTGCGCGAAAGTGAGGAACGCTATCGCTTAATCTCTGAAAATATTAGTGATTTGGTATGTTTACATGCCACCGACCGCCGTTACATCTACATGTCGAATGTTGTGAAATCCATGTTGGGATATGAACCTGAAGAAATGTTGGGACTCAGCCCTTATGAATTTATTCACCCCGATGATGTCAATTTGCCTGCCATTCAACCGCTCGTATCGCAGCAAGTAGTTGAAATTAAAAAAACTGCGTTGATAGAATTTCGTTTTCGCACCAAGGATGGAATTTATCGTTGGTTAGAATCATTAATAAAACCGGTTTTAGATTCCGAAGGTTACGTGATTTATTATCAAAGTGTCAGTCGTGACATTACCCAGCGCAAATATACCGAAGCTGCATTGCGTAAAAGTGAAGAACGCTTTGCCTTAGCGGTTCAAGGGGCAAATGATGGTTTGTGGGATTGGAACTTGGCAGAGCCAGAATCGAGCTTTTTTTCCGACCAGTTTAGACAAATTTTGGGTTATGAAGGTCAAGAATTTCAAATTACTGATTTTACTGACCGGATTCATCCCAACGATGCGGAACGGGTAAAAACCATGATTAAACAATATGTGACCCGAGAAATTCCCACGTTTGAAATTATTTATCAAATTCGTCACACTCAAGGACATTATTTGTGGGTGTTGGTGCGCGGCACGGGCGTATGGAATGAACAAAATCAATTAGTTCGCATGGTTGGCACCTTGGTGGACATCACCGCCCGCAAACAAGCCGAGCAAGCCCTACGCGCCAGTGAAGAACGCTTTGCCCTTGCGATGCTGGGTGCGAATGACGGTTTATGGGACTGGAATATTACTACCGATGAAACCTACTATTCACCGCGTTTCAAGCAAATGTTAGGATTGGAAAATAATGAACCGGTTGATTCAGCAAAGTTTCATTCCCTGCTTCATCCCGAAGATCGCAGTTTTGTACAAGAGGCGTTACATCGGTATCTCAAACGTGAAACGCCTTACTATGAAATCACTTATCGAATGCAACACCATGAAGGCTATTATTTGTGGATATTAGCGACCGGCATCGCGGTTTGGAATGAACAAGGTGAACCTTATCGCATGGTGGGCACTCTCTCGGATATTACTTTGCAAAAACAAGTTGAAGAAGTATTGCGTGAAAAAGCACAAATTATCGATCAAGTGCACGACGCAATTATTTCTATCAATCTCAATGGTTTGATTACCGGTTGGAACAAAGGCGCAGTATTGCTATTTGATTATGCAGAATCTGAAATTTTAGGCAGAGATTTTGGCGATCTTTACGTTGCAGATCAATATCATGTGCTGCAAGATGAAGTGATCCTCCCGCTGTTTGAAAAAGGCGATCACGAAGTAGAAGTCATCTTGCGTAAAAAATCTGGTAATACCTTCTGTGGCAATTTATCACTTTCCTTGCTCAAGGACGATAATGATGAAATTGTTGGAATTATCAGCTACACGGTGGATATTACCGCACATAAATTGGCAGAACAAGCCCTGCGAGACAATGAACAATTTACCCGAACCCTAATTGAAGAAGTCCCGGTGGGATTGGTTTTGTTTGATTTGAAAGGTAATTTTTTAGAAGTCAACCGGGCTTTTTGCCATATTATCGGTTATCATGCGGAAGAGCTGGCACAGTTGAGTTTTGCTCAATTAACCTCACCAAATAAACATCAAAAATTGGATTGGGAACAATATCAATATGCCCAACTGACCGGACGGGCGGGACCCTTTGAAAACCAATATATTCATAAAGATGGACGCTTGATTCCGGTACGTGCTTCCGTCGTCACCATTCAGCGTCACGGGCAAACTTTATTGTGGACGAATATTGAAGATATTAGCGCGCAGAAACAAGCAGAAATTGCGTTGCGAGAGGCGAAAGAAGTGGCAGAAATGGCAAATCAAGCCAAAAGTACCTTTTTAGCCAATATGAGCCATGAATTACGCACACCGCTGAATGGAATTTTGGGCTATGCCCAAATTTTATTGCGCGATAAAGCCCTGACACGAGAGCAATTTGACGGCTTGGGCATTATTAATCGCAGCGGCGAATATTTGTTGACCTTGATTAATGATGTACTTGATTTGGCAAAGATTGAAGCCAACCGAGTGGAATTATATCGCACCGATTTTCATTTCAACGACTTTTTACAAAGTATTGCCGAATTATTCCAAATGCGGGCGCAACAAAAAGGCATTAGTTTCAACTATCTCGCGCTGTCGCCGTTACCACATGGCATTCACGCCGATGAAAAACGATTGCGTCAAATCTTAATTAATTTATTGGGTAACGCGATTAAATTTACCAAACAGGGCGGTGTCACGTTGAAGGTGGGTTATGCCCAAGAACGGATTCGTTTTCAAGTGGAGGACAGCGGCGTTGGTATCGCGGCGGAGGAACTACATAAAATTTTTGATCCGTTCCAACAAGTGGGGGAACAGCATTATCGTGCGGAAGGAACGGGTTTAGGATTGGCAATCACGCAGCGATTAGTGGAAATGATGAATGGCACGTTGCACGTTGAAAGTACGTTGGGCAAGGGCAGCACTTTCTGGTTTGCGTTACCTCTGTCCGAAGCGATTGGCGTGGTTCATACCAGCACCGAAGATGCGCCCCTGATCACCGGCTATCACTCTAATCGGATGAACCCATTGGAAATTCTGGTGGTGGATGACAAGGCAGAGCATCGAGCGGTGATTCGGAAACTGCTTGAACCGATTGGTTTTATGGTGCACGAAGCCAATCATGGACAGGAAGCATTAGAGCAGTTGTTGGCAGGTTTGCACCCAGATTTGATTTTCACTGATTTGGTCATGACGATGATGGATGGCTATGAATTGACTCGTCGTATCAAGCGGTTAGAGAACCATCGAGACATTCCAATGATTGCAGTGACCGCGAGTGTTTTTGAACATCACCAACAACAAAGTTATGAAGCGGGTTGTCATGATTTTATTCCCAAACCGATTCGTGCTGAGGCATTATTTGAAGTGCTTCAGCAACATCTGAAATTAACATGGATTTATGAACAAGATGAACAACCCAATCGTTCGTGGTCAAAAGTTTCGCACGGATCGGATGAACAACCAGCGGATATTTTGAGTATTCAACAATTGGATACCTTAACGCCACAATTAGCCGCGAAGTTGTATGATTTGGGCACGTTGGGCGACATTGACGGCATTTTCGAGCAAATTGAACTGTTGGAACACAATGAAAAATTAGCTCATCTGACGCGGCGGTTGCGTAAATTGGCGAATGATTTTCTCATGGATGATATTTGTGCCTTGGTTAAGACTTACTTAAATTCTTAAATGCACGGCGGGGGGAACTGTCAAAAGCTCATCTCAACCTGACAGGTTTGCCGAAAACCGATTTGAGATAGGTCGCGGGTTGTTTGTGTTATCAAGGGAAGCCAAAAACTCTTGAGGATATGGAAGCGGCGATTGCTCAAGGAATTGAGGAGCGTGGTTGATGGTCGGTATTGATACCAATGTATTGGTTAGGTTTTTGACAGCAGATAAGCTCGTTACCAAGTTCCGAGGCTGCAAAAGAACTCCAAAATTGGGCAACGGGGTGTTCGGCGGAGAAGATGCACTGTTTGAGGAAATTTTTTAGTATTTCTCATAAGTTAGCGCATCGCCTAGATGACAATCAAAAATGAGAAAAAAATTTGACTTTTTGTTTTTTAGGGAGTAGCCTATGGGTGTACTAAATGGTTTTTTCACTTCGTGTTATCAATTAGCAGTAAAGGGCGAGAGGGCATAATACGTGCCACTCTCGCAATGTTTTTAATCATTTTCTCTTGTACAAGGAAAACTTTATTATGTACAGCAACTCGCATTATAACACGCGATTGTCTGACTGTTGGTCACAATCAGCGTCGCGACAAACCGCTTGGCAAATTTTTCTTGAGATGTCTTGCAAGGTAGATTTTAGCCGCCTATCACATTCGGTAGTTAATTTTGCACTACTAACCGCTTTATTTTTTTCTTTCAACCTTCTACCCTCTACTGCATGGGCAGGATACACGCATAAACTCACGGGCTGCTTTATCAACATCGACTCTTCGCCGGCTGTCGGACTCAATGTTGAAGTCAGTGGCTTGACCGCGACCACAGCGAGTAACGGTTGTTACACACTCGAAGGAATTCCCGAAGGAACATTTGCCGTCAATATTTCTGGTGGTGACTACAAGGCTCGCGTTGCAATGACCTTGAATTTTGCACAAGGATCAGCCGTTAATTCTCCGACTCGTTATGCGGTAAAAAGCAACAATAGCTATCGGGTACAGGTGCGCGTCTTAAATCGTGCCACCAGCCAACCGATGAGTGATGCTGCTGTTGTCATCGCGGGAAGTAACGTGACCTCACAAGTCAATGGCTATTACACCGCAGATTTGTCAACAACCACTGGCGCGATGTCTGCAACCAAGGCAGGTTTCACCGGTTGGACTGGCAATTTTAGTGTCAATGATGACAGTCCCATTTACAGATTAGACACCTACATCACGGAAGGCGGGTATAAAATCACGGGAAGTTTAGTTGACATTAACGGCGCGGGTATTGCCGGTGCCGAACTTACTTTAAGTAATGGTTTGTCTGCTTCTTCTGGTACAGATGGTACAGATGGTTCATTCACATTCTCTGGAATC